>JBAUZZ010000064.1:0-3934 GCA_049585495.1 Chthoniobacterales bacterium
GTAAACCTGGGTGCTGGTCTGCATGGGTTAGTCCGGTAGGGCGAGCCTCCCGGCGAGCCGCCTCGCTAGGCAATTTCGGCAGCCTTGGAATTCAATTGGGCGAGAAGCCTACCGCCGCGGCTCATCCGCGGAGGCGGATTCGCCCTGCCGAGCGTGAGGCTCACTTCGCGCGTCGAACCGGACCGGTCGAGGATAAAAGCGATTTCGGTTAAATTGGATCTCATGGAAAAAAGTGAAGTTTTCCACCATCGCACATGGGGTAGGACATAGGCTGGGGCAGGCCTAAAAAAATTTTGCAGATGAACTGGCAGGCGATTGCCATAAGTCGAATGACAGATGACAAATTCCAAATGACAAAGGTAAGTAAAGACTCCGTACCTGTTTAGGTTTTGAACCGCGAATGGACGCCAATGCACACGAATTCAATGGGTTTCTATTGGCGTTAATTCGCAGGTATTCGCGGTTAGATGATTTTTTTGCCACAAGAAACTCGGTGCTAGTCCAAGCAGGTTGGTCAATCCCGGGATAGGCGGTCTGTGCGGAGAACCGACCCTACCACATTTTTCAGGCTAAGCGCACTAGGGGCGCGTTTCTGACGCGACCGTTCCTATCAGGTTTGGTCAACTCCGGGGTAAGCGGTCTGTTCGGAGAACCGACCCTACCAGATTTTCTAAATTGTGGTAAACGTTGTCCACTGTGGCCAAGAGCAGAGTACCCCGATTCCCGGCGAGCCGTCCGCCGCTGGCCCGGATGAAATATATCTACGAACGCTTGAAGATGGAGCGCCGTCCTAACTGCTCGGCCCTGGCGGATGCGCTCGAGGTTTCACCGAAAACGATCCAGCGCGATAGCTGAGAGTGGCGATTACCCCGGAGTTCGAGCGTTGGCTCTGGTCCTGGGGCGATGCGGTGGAGGTCCTCAAGCCATTAACCCTGCGCGATCGCGTCAAAGCAACGCATCAACTTGCCGCGCTCCGGAACCGTTGAACATTTCCGTCGGAGTGGACCTGGTGACAGTAGACGCACCTTCCAGGTGCGATTTTCGATTCGCAGCAGGATGCTGCGGCTACTTTGCTGCTGCGAGACATGCTCATGCGGGGAACGAATAAGAATCCTCGGAGTTGCGCAGCCCGCTGGCCTCGCATATGAAGGTTCTCGTCACGCAGCGCAGAAAGAAGCCAGCGTAGCATAGGCATCTGGCCTGTAGGATAGCGTGGCAGAGGGTGAAGTGAGCGCTAAGGACAGGCTGGAAGCCTATGCTACTTTGTCTTCGCGCCATTCAAGACATACAGACTGTTCCTAACACCAAAAATCACTTTCCTACAACTTGCGAGAATTCTATCATGCGCGTCTCGTAGGCGAGAAGTGGATCCGCGGACGAATCTTGGCGAGCTGTCGCGAGGACTGGTAAATTGAGGCGCTGCACTACGCCGCAGGCAGGCCGAAGCACGGTCGCCTCGGAGATGCGACCCTACCAAAATCGGAGCAGCGCCATGCGGGTTGGCCCAGGTAGAGGCAGATTTCCGAGGTGACCGTGGCCCGGATGCGCGTTTGACAGTTCTGATGTGTGAATCATATTTGTTTCACATGAACATCAAGACTGTCACGGTAAGGGAGCTACGGACCTCTTTTCCAAAGATCGAGGCGATGTTGTTGGGCGGCCAACAGATAGCGATCACCAAACGTGGCCGGATTATTGCCCTGCTGGTCGAGCCCTCAAAAAGTAAACGCTCGCGCAAGCTCAATTGGAAAAACCGATTCGGCGCTGCAGTGACAGAGGACGAACCAAAGACGGACGTGGTCGGGCTGCTTCTCCAGGAACGGGAGGAAACGCTTTGATCTTTGCCGACTCGAGTTTTCTGGTGAGTCTCTACTTACCCAACGATCGGTTCAGCGCTTCGGCTCGCAGGATCGCTATTTCCTTCCGAGACGCGGTTGCTTATCCGCTTTTAGTTGAGTTGGAACTTACCAACACGATCTGGCGTGCGGTCGGTGAGAAACGTATCCCGGCCCGGCTAGCTGCCAGCCTGTTAAGTGCTGTGAATCGCGATCTTACCGAAGGATTCCTGGTGCGCAGCGCCCTTAATGCTGTTGCGCACTACCGCGACGCAATAAAATTATCCACGGAGTACGGAGCTCGATACTTGACCAGAACGCTGGACGTCCTCCACGTGGCGGCGGCGTTGCTGTTAGAAGCAAAAATCCTGGCCTCCTTCGATGATCGACAGCGCCGGCTGGCAGCCAGCGTCGGACTCAAACTCGTGCCGGAGACGCTTCGGTAAAGGAGAACCTGCCGGTCTCTGGTACGATTTCCCCTTGTTTGAATGTTTAACCCAGGGCTGGCGCCCTGGGCTATCATATTTCGCACCTTCGGTGCTGCGGAAGCTACGTCTCAGATTATTTTCCGCTCGCGGTAGGGGCAGATCTCCGAGCTGACCTTTGTTGACCTTCAGAATTATTTGACGCGGAAGCTCAACCGAAGCGAGGCTCGACCTGCAGGATCGGGTTCGGTAAACGTCTACGGTTAAGCAATGTCGTTGGAAATAGCCATTTCGCCGGCCGGTCGGCTCTTTGTGGAGCGCACCGAGCCAGGGGTGAATGAGAAATGGGACGCGCGATTGCAGGCGGCCTTTGCCGTGTCGGCCGCCCAAGGGCTTCTGCTGCTGGCCACCGATGCGCTGACGCTCGCCTTGCCGCCGTCACCGACCTATTGGCGGGATTTCGCGCGCGGTTACTTACAGCGGCTTTGCCACACCGGAGGAGTCGATAGCGGCCCGACACCGCTGCTGCCCTCCGACCGCGACGAGCTTTCGGCGTTCGCCCAGGAAGCGCCACCCATGCGCGGCGGCGAATTTCTCACAGTGGATTTGCTTGAAGAACTCTGGCAAGCGTTTGGCGCGCTGGTGACCTGCGAAAGCGCCATAGTCGGCCTCTCCGGATGGCTGAGATCGAAGAACCCACTGTGGCATACGGTCGGGCGAGTGACCTTTCATCTGGCGGAAAACAAGCGCGACCCGGATCGTCCCTTCGCGTTTCTAGCCACCTACACGCACCGACTTTCCGAGCAGGGTAAACCGCAGCATCTGCCGCTGGCGCGTGCCTTGCAG
This sequence comes from Chthoniobacterales bacterium, assembly GCA_049585495.1. Taxonomy (GTDB): domain Bacteria; phylum Verrucomicrobiota; class Verrucomicrobiia; order Chthoniobacterales; family JAFAMB01; genus JBAUZZ01. Next base: position 3,107 of record JBAUZZ010000064.1, read on the forward strand.
GAGTATGCTGGAACGAAAAACAAGGCTGCGCTCACCAGCCTGCTTGCGCCAGTCCAGCGCGCTGCCGAGAAGAGCAACCTGGCACGCAAACTCGTAGAGACCCGGCGACTCTTTCAGCCAATGGCGTGGACCCCGAACGACGCGCACCGTTTTTTGCGCGACATCCCGCTGTTCGAAGAGAGTGGCATCCTGGTGCGGGTGCCCGACTGGTGGAAAGGCGGGCGTCCGGCGCGTCCGCAAGTCAACGTCCGGATCGGCGAAAAACCTGGCAGTCTACTGGGCTTGGAGAGCCTGATGGATTTTTCGGTCGAGGTCGCCCTCGAGGGCGAGCGGCTCACCGCCGATGAGTGCCGCCAGCTGATGGCCGCTAAAGAAGGACTCGTTTTGCTCAAGGGCAAATGGGTTGAGATCGACCGCGACCGGCTCAACCAAGTGCTCGCACACTGGCAGCGTATCGAGAAAGGCAATGATGGCGTCTCGTTTCTGGAAGGGATGCGGCTGTTGGCCGGCATCGGACGCGGCGACGAAGGCGATCTGCTGGCGCAGCCGGAGACACGCGAGTGGTCGGAGGTCGTGCCCGGCGAATGGCTGCGCAAAACCCTAAGCGCCATGCGCGATCCTTCGGTCATCGACGGATTCGATCCGGAGCGTGACCTGCGAGGGCGGTTGCGCGGTTACCAACGCGAGGGTGTGCGCTGGCTCTGGTTCGTAACCCGGCTCGGGCTGGGCGCGTGTCTGGCAGACGACATGGGCCTTGGGAAGACGATTCAGACTCTCGCGCTCCTGCTCCAGCTCAAGCGCGAAACTGCTCGCCCGCCAGCCCCAGTG
>JBAUZZ010000065.1:0-5074 GCA_049585495.1 Chthoniobacterales bacterium
CGATGCCGCTGGCAACCCGGATATCACCGACCAGTTGCTTAAGGGTGTGAAACTCGGCGACCGGACTTACAAGAACCACCTCGACGGCTACGACCAGATGGCCGCCATCACCGGCAAAGGCCCGTCCGCGCGTCACGAAATCTTCTACCTCGGCGAAAGCACCGTCGGTGCGGTGCGCATTGACGATTACAAGTTCCGCTTCATCGACCAACCCCAGGGCTGGCTCGGTGAGAAGACCAGACCTGACGTGCCCTACATCACCAACCTTCGCCTGGATCCGTTCGAGCGCACGGGCTGGCCAATGGATGGGACGAAAGAAGGGGCGCAGCAATACTTCGATTGGTTCAAGTATCAATTCTGGCGCTTCGTGTTCGTCCAGCAGATAATCGGAAAGGAACTCCAGACCTTCCTGGATTTCCCGCCGATGCAAAGGGGCGCGAGCTTTAACCTCGATGCAGTGAAAGCGGAGATGGCGAAAAAGATGCAACAGGCGGAGGCGGCGAGCAAAGGCCCCAGCGAGTAACAAAAATGACCTTTACGGCGGGCGACTCGCAAGGGTCGCCCACCCTTTTATCAATCACCTGATCCCTTCGATCACGAAACACGCGCTTCTGAGGCCCGATACCTATCCCGCAAGTTTAAGCGAGGCGCTCATGGCCGAGGCGAAGAAGACCGCGGTTTTAGAGAACAAAAACTTCAAGCTTCGGGCTGGCAAAGTGAGTTGGTTCAGAAAGACGGCAAGACTTACCAGTGTTTCCGGACGCAGCTAACAATCTGGCCTACGTTGGTGGTCCAACACAGTATCAAGCTTAGAAGCAGCGCCGTTTGCCGAATAAATTGGCTAACAAAAATCTTGAAGCCGGGAGATAAACCAGGATGCATCGAGGAATTGGGACACGTGGGGCGGATGGGGTAGACTACTAATACTAACTAGCTATTTCGCCTAAAAGATACGCTTCTCTTATGCAAAATTCTGATACGCTTTTGCGTGACCGATGCTGAGCCTGGGCGGCGACGTGGTCGTCATCCAAATGAACCAGTGAAATCGATGCTATGAAAAAAAACGACCATCTGGACGCCTTCGATCCATTGCGGAATCCTAAATTGGCACACCGAGGCTTTGTTTCCATCGTGTTTGCAATCTTGTTGACCTCCTGCGCCTCGTACGGTCCGTATCACGGGAATTCCTCCAGTGCTCCGTTTAACTCGGTACGCGGGCCCGCCGACGGGCGTTATAAATTAGCCTTCATCGAATTCGGGGATCAAGGCTCAGCGTTAGATACGTCCCAGCGAACTGCCGCACTCCAGGTCATCGGCGAAGCGAAACGTCCATTACTTTTCGTTTACATCCATGGCTGGCAAAACAACGCGGATTCAGGCGATGTCTGCCGGTTCGAGCACTTTCTTGATACATTGTCGCGTTATCCCGAGGCCACGGGGCGAAAAGTTAACGTGATTGGGGTTTACATCGCCTGGCGCGGCAAGGACATCACGGTCCCCGTCTTGAAATTTCTAACGTTCTGGAGCCGCAAGGGGGCCGGGGGGACGATCGCAGCGGCAAATGGTTGCCTGGCGACCATCAGCGAACTCGCCTTGGCAGCTCGCGCGCCCGATAAGACCTTTCATCACTGCGTGCTGCTGGGGCATTCTTTTGGCGGATTGGTGCTGGAGAACACGATTTCTCATTCCATCCTTGATGCGAGCAGCACCGGTGCGCGTAATACCAGCCCATGGGACATGGCCGTGCTCTTTAACCCGGCGGATAGTTCCATCAGTACCCGGCAGTTGATGTCGGAACTCGACTACCTTTATCGGTACGATCCGGTCCGGCATGGTTACATCGGTCGATCTCCCGGGGCTGAAGCGGGCAGCGTCCTGAGCGAAAACCGACCATTTCTCACCGTTCTCCAATCCGAAAACGATCAAGCAACCGGCCAATTCTTTCCCATCGGCACCGGACTCTTTAATGTTGTAAATCTTCATGCTCATTGGGACAGAGTGCCCGTGCCGGGCAGCAACGGACAAAAAATCTCGGAACGAGAATTTTATACCCATACGCCCGGTAATGATCCGTACCTGGTTAATTTTCATGTTGTCCCGCTTGGAGAAGCGGCGCCTCCGGCTGGTCTGCGAGCCAGCGAGAACAGAGCGCTCGAGGCCAATATTTTGGGAAACCACCCCGACTATACTTTTTATACAAGCGAACGTAACGATGGACACGAAAACCGTTACTGTCGCGATGCTAACTATAATCCTGATGCGGTCCGCCCAAGTCCGGGAGGAGAGATTTGGCGGCGGTGGCAGTTTGTTTACACCGGCAACGCCCGGGTGCCTTGCTGGATCGTCCGGGTGCCGAAGGACATTATTTGGGGCCACGGTGGGCTATGGAGCGACAACTCCGTCGCCATGTTAGCTGCCCTTTTTCGCATCCATTTCCCGCGGACGGCCCAGGGCGCAGTTGCACCTCCACAGCGGCCGAGCGTTCCAAAGGCCCCGGACCTGCAACAGCTAAACCAAGACAAATCGCGCTGACGTAGCGCTGAAAGGGGCCGATGCGCGCGGCACTATTGTTTCTGGTACAGTCAGCTACCACCGATTGACCCATGCACCTGCCCCGCTATGGCCCCGCCGGTTGATCCATCCCCCACCGCCACCACCGCCGAAACGGTTAATCCACCCACCGCCGTAACCGCCCCGACGGTTGACCCAAACGCCGGCATTGGCTTCAGGCGGAAATTCTAGCCACGCGCGTGGCAGCGGCGGTCAGCGTTGAAAAGTGCATGGCTGCGATCAGCCACTTACCGTCCTTTTTCGCGACAGTCAGGGAGAGATTAAGGGGGAAGGCGAACTCTTTGCCCTCCTTCTTCCCCGTTACATTTCCGGATGCCATCAGCCAGCCCATGTCTGATGTAACCCCACCGATCCTGAACTGATATTCGAATTTCTGCTCTCCCTTTTCGAAACCCTCAAAGAAGTGTTGATAGGACACTTTAATCTCGGCCGGACCCGACCAGATCTCGCCGGGACCGGTGCCTCGCTCCCGCGAGATCTTAGTCCGGCGTTCTTGCGGCGACCGCGTTCAGACGGTTCGGTCCTACAGGCGGATGGTGAAGATGCAGGGCGACGTTTTGTCGTCGCCGAGGACCACCCAACGGCGACGACGGAGCGTCGCCCTCCAAGCCGGCTCAGCGGGAGCTTCCCCCTACCGGACGATGTTTCCCCGCCACGCAATCGGTAGGGCGAGCCTCCCGGCGAGCCGCGCCCGGATGCCATTTCTCCGCCATGAAATCGACCTGGCGAGCCACCGCGGGTGGTGAGCCGCATTTTGACGAGTGAGGTCACATTGGCCGGAAGTTCGCCGCCAAGCTGTGGGCGCCAACAGCCGCGGGCTCACGCGGAACCGAGCATCTTCTACCTTGTGCATTTGCAAGGGCTCGGTATTTAACTGTCCAACAAATTGCTACTGCTTGGGGCAATTGCGGTTGGTGGGGTGGCGGTGCGATGGTAACAATAAAGGACAGGCTGCGCGAAAAATTTTGGCTGGCTGGCCGATCCTATGGTCCGGGTCGACTGGCTTTTGCCGATCTGAAAAAGCAGGCTTTAGTCAATGAAAAGGCCAAGACGGCTGACCGCGACCCCGATTTCTCCCGCCGTATTCGCGGGGGAGTGATCGGGTTTTAGCTCAGCGTTGGGCAACATAGGCCGCGTCGGTGCTGCTTAGGCCGTATATGGACGGGGCAGACAGGCTTGGAGGGCGAGGGAAAATGTGTTAGGAAAACCTTGGATAAGCCGGTTAGTCTTCTGCAGTCGTTGATTTTCAGGCTTGGAGCGGGCAGCGGGGATCGAACCCGCATAGCCAGCTTGGAAGGCTGGAACTTTACCATTAAGCTATGCCCGCCTGCCGATGGAAATGCCAATGTTGGCACAGCAGTCCCAGATCTCAAGGAATTTTCGCGTTTGGCGGAGTGTGGTACGGGCGTCCCGCCCGTCTCGAGAAAATACCGGCGGGACGCCCGTGCCACTCTCTTTGACGAACTTGCGAATGGCCTAAGACCAGGCTTTCGCCTAAAATCACAGTCATCTTGCAGCTCTCTTTTCCGGAAGCAATCGACCAATTCCTGCTTTATCTCGCCACTGAGCGTGGTCTCTCGGAGAACTATCAACTCTCGACGCGGCGTTCGCTGGAAGAGTTCGCTGACTGGATCGGCGGAAAATATCACAAGGAACCGGCCGCGGTTGAGACGAACGAGATCACTGAATACCTGGGGTCCCGTAAGAGCGGTGGGCTGGCGCCCGCTTCGATGAGACTGATCGTTGTAGCGTTAAAGATCTTCTTCCGGTTTCTCAAAGCGCGGGGGATGAGCGCACAAGACCCTGCAGACGTTCTCGCTTTGCCACGGCTGATCCGCTATCTCCCGGATACGGCAAATGAGGTTCAGGTGGAACAACTGTTGTCGACAAATCTCCGTGGAAGACCCTTCCCGTTGCGGGATCGCGCTATACTTGAGCTGCTTTATGCCTGTGGGCTGCGAATCAGCGAACTGACGGGAGCGCGTCTGGAGAACCTGAATCTTGAGCAACGCATTCTTCGCGTAGTTGGCAAAGGTAACAAAATGCGGTTGATGCCGGTGGGGAGGAAAGCGTGCGCGGCGTTGGAAAGTTATCTCGACATGGAACGCCCCGAGTTGGTCAGCCGGCGGACTGGAAGCGAGATTTTTCTTTCACGCCACGGAAAGAAGCTTACGACGCAACGAGTTTGGCAAATCGTGAAAGAAATCGTCGAGCTCGCCGGCATCGGAATCAATATTTATCCCCACATATTGCGCCACTCGTTTGCGACTCACCTCCTGGGTAACGGGGCTGATCTGCGAATCATCCAGGAGTTGCTTGGACATGCCGATATTTCGACGACGCAGATCTACACGCATGTTGACCAGAGCCATCTAAAAGCGATCCATAAGAGATATCATCCGAGGGCATAGCAAATCGCAAATGGGCTTTCATGAAAGGTGTTGTAGGGCGGCTGGCCCAGCCGAAAATGTTCAGGGTCGGAATTTTCGCAAAGTGACTCGAA
>JBAUZZ010000066.1:0-30283 GCA_049585495.1 Chthoniobacterales bacterium
CCACGAGATAGCCTCCCTCCCGCACTCCAAGTGCGCCTGGAATGAGGCAGAGTGCCGTCTGCACGCCCTGTCCAACACTTTCCAGAATCAGCGCTTTGTCGAAACTCGCCGGGACGCCCAAGGCGTAGAGTCCGATCCACACTTCCGTCGAGCCGACGACAAAGGAAAGCATTGTAACGGCACAGCACGCGGCGACGGCGCCGCCTCTCGCGTAGACTTTGCGGAGAGCTTGATCTATTTCACCTCCCTTGCCGGCCAGGGACCGCCATTGCGGATCGTCGACGAAGCGCGATACTATCGCGCCGAACAACCGGAACAATCCAAGGCGCTGCACCGAATAGAATCCCGCGACTGCCGCGATCGCTAATGGTGCTCCTGCTAAAGCCGGCGCCATAAGATTTGTCCGTCCGGTGGCCAGGATAAGCAGACTCAATCCGAGCAACGTAAAAAAAGTTTGTACGAACACGCTAACGGTTATGTCTACAAGCACAGTAGCGGTGGCAAGGGAGATCGGTGCGCCGGACAACACAGCCAATCGCGCCCGGACGATATCGCCTCCGACTTGCGCTACGGGAACAAGGTTGCTGATTGATTCTCCCATCCAACGCAGCCAATAGATGGTTCGCAACCGTAAATTATCTTGTTTTGGAAATAATATCCACCACTCAAGTGAGTCCAGAAAAAGCGGCACCAAATGAAAGAGGGCGATCACTACCAGCCACCAACCAGCTGCCGCAACCGCGCGAACGACATCGGTCGCTCCCTGACGCACCAGCAGGACAACAAAAAGCAATGCTCCGGCAAGAAAGAAAACGTAAATTGTGGGGCCGACTTTTCCTATCCCTTTCATCACAATGCAACCAACCTGGGTTCGAAAGCTTTCGTTTGAATAGCTTCAACGGGGATAACGTCTAGTTCCATCAAATTTAGCCCCAAATAAAAAGTCCAGAGTGGTAGGGGCGGCTCAGCAGGAGCTTCGCCCTACCGGCGACGCTTCCGTGGCCCATCATTGGTAGGGCAAGCCTCCCGGCGAGCCGCGTTTCACGGGAGGAGCGGGTTTTCAGCCAACCAACTCATCACAACTGCTCCAGAAACTCCAATCCGACAGCGCTCGGCGTCAGGCCTTTCTCCTGCAACCAGCGGCGATTGTATAATCGAGAGACGTAGCGGGAACCGGCGTCGCAGAGGATCGTGGCGATTACCTGGCCTGGACCGCCAGCCTTGGCCAGTTTTACAGCACCGCAGACATTGATGGCGGAAGACATGCCGAGAAACAGTCCCTCGGCCTGAAGTAAATGATAGAGCATCTCCATTGCCACGCTATCGCGAATGCGGTAGGCATCATCGATCTGGATTCCTTCGAGATTCCGAGTCACTCGGCTCTGCCCAATCCCCTCCGCAACAGAGTCACCGTCACTGATCTCGGTATGGCCATATTTGATCCAGGACCACATCGCCGCACCGTAGGGGTCGGCGCAGACAACTTGAATCTTTTGGTTTTGCTCCTTCAGAAAGAGTCCGGCACCGGCCAGCGTTCCGCCCGTTCCAATCGAGGCAACGAACCCGGTGATCGTCTTATTTGTCTGATGCCATAGCTCCGGTCCGGTCGTCCGATAATGCGCGTTTCGATTAGCAACATTATCGAATTGGTTTGCCCAGAACGCGTTTTTTGTCTGTTCGGCAATCCGCCGCGAAACATGGATATAGTTGTCGGGATCCTTGTACGGCTTCTCGGGCACGAGCCGCACTTCGGCTCCCATGGCACGCAAGCCGTCGATCTTCTCCTGCGACATATTGTCGGGAACGACGATAATCGTCTTGTAGCCGCGCGCGTTCCCAACGAGTGCCAGACCAATGCCGGTGTTGCCGGCAGTTCCTTCAACGATCGTCCCGCCGGGCGCTAGTTCACCACCAGCCTCACCGTTAAGGATTAAGCCAAGTGCCGCACGGTCTTTTACCGACCCGCCCGGATTGAGAAACTCCGCCTTGCCGAAGATGTCGCATGCAGTGGCTTTCGACAGCGCCCGCAACCGAATCAAAGGCGTCCTTCCAATTGTCTCGCAGAAGCCGTCGGTGACAAATCCGAAAGGGGCGTGCAGGGCGGGATCTGGTTCGCGCATGGTGAGGGTTGAAGATCTTTTTCGCCCGGTCAGGAGAATATTTCAACCAAGATTCCCGACTTCTGGCGGTGAGTTTAGGACATTAATCCCTGAATTGACGGGCGAGACGCCCGTTCCACGCTCAGTTGGAACCTACTGTCTGCAGGTGTAAATTATTCTTTAACCATTGCCTATTCACATGACTGCAATTTCCAAGGAACTGATTTTGGAGCGCCTGAAAAGCGTCAAATTTCCCGGGTACAGTAGAGATATCGTTAGTTTTGGTCTGATTAAGGATGTATCACTTTCCGGCGGAGATGTCCTGGTGCGCCTTAGCGTCGCGACGGCGAATCCGGCGGTTCCGGAATCACTGAAGCGAGATTCTGAGAAAGTCTTGCGAGAGACTCCAGGTGTATCATCCGCCAAAGTCGTGATTGACATCACTAGTCCCCCGGAAGTCGCTCCAGCCGGACAAACCGGAGCGACCAAGATCGACGGTGTCCGCTCCGTTATCGCGGTCGCGAGTGGGAAGGGAGGTGTCGGCAAATCGACGGTCGCGGCAAACCTTGCCGCTGCGCTCCAGGTGCGAGGTGCGAAGGTCGGTCTTTGTGACTGCGACATTTATGGGCCTAGCATTTCGTTGATGTTCGGTGCGACTCAGGAACAACCGATGGCGACCAGTGACAACACGATAATCCCCATCACGCGGTATGGTATAAAATTGATATCGATGGGGTCGCTGCTCGACGATACGTCTCCGGCGATTTTACGTGGTCCAATGGTAACTCGCGCCACCCAGCAATTTCTTCGTCAAGTGGACTGGTTCGGGCTCGATTACCTGGTTCTCGATCTTCCGCCGGGTACGGGTGACATACAACTGACAGTGGTTCAAACAGTTGCGCTTTCCGGCGCCATCGTCGTCACCACTCCCCAGGAAATCGCTTTGATCGATGCGAGAAAAGCGAGTTCGATGTTCGCGAAAGTGAATGTCCGTCTCCTTGGCATCGTCGAAAACATGAGCTATTTTCGGAGTCCGGGTGATGGCAAGCGTTACGATATTTTCGGGTCTGGCGGTGGCGCTCGAGAGGCGGCTCGTCTTCGAGTACCTCTTCTGGGGCAGATCCCCATCGATATTGAGACCCGGGAAGCGGGTGATCGCGGGATGCCAATCGTACTGGAAAACCCGAAGAGTGCCGTGGCAACTGCATTTCTCGACATCGCGGATAAGTTGCGCAAGCAGGTCGAAGGCACCGGGGAATTTTTTTAGGAAACGTAGAAAACCGTAGTAATGCTACAGAATCTGTTTGACTCTACGGTTCAGATATAGATAGAAATTCGCCGATCAGCCATGGAACCCCCAAAGGATGATTCCACAGAGTTCGTCAAGAATTCTGTGCTCTACAAAGAGTTCTTAGCGGAGCGGGAAGAGATCTTGCGGCACAAGTGGATCGAGAGCGAAAAGGCCGGATACGATATTGGCTTTGAGCGGGCGCTCCTGGACTGGATCGTAAAGTACCGTTCCGCCTGGCGGGAAAAACGACAGCGGCAATTAAAGAACGCATAGACTTCGGACTGCGAAACTAGTTATAGTCGAAAACCTTTAAGGCGATCCTGTGAGGTCGCCAAGGTGACAACATGGCACACCCGGTCCTGATCCTGGATGCTGACGCGATCGCAAGGGCTCTTCGCCGTATAGCCCACGAGATTCTCGAACATAACCCTGACCCGCGTCGGTTTGTTTTGGTCGGCGTCCCCCTCCGGGGCGATGAACTTGCCAGACGTCTCGCCCATCTAATCGGTCAAATCGAGGGGCGCGCCCCTCAGACCGGTGTCGTTGATGTCTCGATGCATCGAGATGACTTGAGCCTCCGGAAGAAACTCCCGAGTGTACACGAGACCAAGCTTCCATTGCACTTGGAAGGTTTAACGGTAATCCTGGTCGACGACGTTCTCTTCACCGGCCGGACCTGCCGGGCCGCCATGGACGCAATCACCTCATTCGGTCGGCCCGCCCGCATCCAATTTGCGGTCCTGCTCGATCGTGGCCACCGAGAATTGCCAATTCGGCCGGATTACGTAGGCAAAAACTTGCCGACGTCCAGCGCAGAATTGGTCAAGGTGCGCCTTCAGGAAATCGATGCCGAGCCTGATTCTGTGCGCGTGGAGAAACCATGAAGGGAACCAAGCCTGATCTATCAACTTCAACGAATTGGCATCGCAAGGATCTTCTCGGGATCCGGGAGCTGGATCGGTGGGAAATTGAAACTATTCTCGATACCGCCGGCGCGTTTAAAACTGTTGGCTCACGCGACATAAAAAAGGTCCCGGCACTGCGAGGCAAAACTCTAATCAACTTCTTTGTCGAACCGAGCACGCGCACGCGCACTTCCTTTGAGCTCGCCGCGTTTCGGCTTAGCGCTGATGTGGTGAACATCTCCGCGACCACCTCCAGTCTACAGAAAGGCGAGAGTTTGAAGGACACGGCGCTGACCCTGCAAGCACTCCACGCCGACGTGATCGTTCTCCGCCATGGGTCAGCCGGCGCACCGAAATTTTTGGCCGACCGACTCGAAGCAAGCGTCGTTAATGGCGGCGACGGCGCCCATGAGCACCCGACCCAAGCGTTGCTGGATGTGTTTACCATCCGTGAACGGCTGGAAGCGATCGCGGGCCTGAATGTTCTGATCGTCGGCGACATTCTCTTCAGTCGCGTTGCTCGCTCAAACATCTGGGCACTCAAAAAGCTGGGCGCCAACGTTACGCTGGTTGGGCCCAGTACTCTGGTTCCGCGTGTGTTTGAACAGATGGGCGTGCACGTCGCTCGGCGTCTCGATGACGTGCTCGAGACCGCCGATGTGATCAACCTGCTCCGCATCCAGCATGAGCGGCAAAGGAAAGAGTACTTCCCGAGTCTCAACGAGTACGTCCGTTTCTTCGGTCTCACCAAAGCCCGTGCGTCTAAACTGAAAGCTGGATGCCTGATTATGCATCCCGGACCGATCAATCGAGGGGTCGAAATCGACAGTGACGTGGCCGATGGGTCGCAGAGCGTGATTCTAGACCAGGTCACCAACGGCTTGGCTGTCCGGATGGCGGTCCTTTACTTGTGCAGCACGGCGGCCCGCAAGAGTCGATGAGCAACCTAATTATAGAGGGCGGTCGTATTCTCGATCCTGCGACGGGCCGAGATGAAGTCGCCAGTCTTTACATCGAGGGAGGAACGATCTCGAGCGCCGCACCGGCTGGCAACCCGGAGGTGATCGATGCCCGTGGATTGATCGTCGTTCCCGGATTGATCGACATCCACGTCCACCTCCGAGAGCCTGGTCAGGTGCACAAGGAGACAATTGAAACTGGGACGCTGGCCGCGGCGGCGGGAGGTTTCACTTCGGTCGTCTGCATGCCAAACACAAGTCCCCCTGCAGACAACCCGAGCAGCATCACCTGGATTCAGGATCGAGCTCGAGAAACGGGCGTCGTGAATGTTTTTCCAACCGGTGCAATTACAAAAGAACTGAAAGGCGAGGAGATGGCTCCGATCGGCTCGATGGTACAAGCCGGCATCGTGGCGATTACCGATGACGGCCACTGCGTACAGAACCACGAGTTGATGCGGCGCGCCGTCGAGTACGCTCGAATGTTTGATCTTACGGTGCTCGATCACTGCCAGGACTATAACATGGTCGGCAACGGCGTAGTGCATGAGGGGTACTGGAGCGCCGTGCTCGGGTTGCCGGGCTGGCCCAGGACCGGCGAAGAGATTATGGTGATGCGGAACATTTTGCTGGCAGAGCTTTGTGCGACGCGGATCCACTGTCAGCATATCAGCTCGGCCGGAAGCGTGCGCTTGCTGAAAGACGCGCGCAGCCGTGGGATTGCGATCACGGGAGAACTGTGCCCGCATCACATCGCCCTGAGCGACGAGTCGATTAGCTCGTTTGATACCAATTTCAAGATGAATCCCCCGCTCCGCTCCGAGGAGGATATCGAAGCTCTCATCCAAGGGGTTGTGGATGGGACGATTACTATCCTTGCCAGCGATCACGCACCGCATTCGATTTTCGAAAAAGAGGTCGAGTTCGACCAGGCCCCCTTCGGGATCCTTGGCCTTGAAACCGAGTTAGCACTCTTTCTGACGATTCTGGTTCACCAGAGAAAGGCCATCGATCTTGCGCACTTGATCGCGATGTACACGATTAACCCCGCGAAGCTTCTTCGGGTCCGGAAAGGCACCCTCGCTGCCGGGTCAGACGCAGACGTCACCTTGATCGACCCGGATTTGGTGTGGGTCTACCGAAAGGATACTTCCTATTCCAAATCCCGGAACACCCCGTTCCATGGCTGGGAGCTTAAAGGACGCGCGGTCCAGACAATCGTGGCAGGAAAGACAGTGTGGAAGTTGGGCTAGCCCGCAAAAATCACACGCCGGAGAATCGGGCCTGGAGGATGCCGGCCGTGTCTACTCCGGAGGCGGCGGCGCGGGCTGGCGGTCAGGGTTGGCCGGCTGTACAGGCCGGCTGTAAGGATCAACAGAGGGGTTGTCCGCGTCCGGTTCATCGGGCGGGCTGATCGTATCCGTCCCGGTGAGTCTCTTCTGAAACCAGCCGCCGATTCTGCGCGCAGCCCGCTCGGTTTTGTTCAGGACTTTTTCGCCGAAACCGACGACCGTCGCGCCGTAACGGTGCGCGCGTTCGCCAACGGTTTCGCCAGCGTGGTTATCGGAATCTCGAACGTCGCCCTCATACTGGTATTGGGGTTCGCGGTAATCGGCTGGCGGTGGGATACGTGTCGGGCGCGAATCCTGATTGCCAGCCGATTCGGGCGGCGGGCGGCCTACCGGCTTCTCCGGTAGCGGCGCGCGCTGTTGAGCGTAGTGCCCCGGGGCGGCGCCCGGCATCCAGTTTTCACCACTGATCAGGTTGCCGCTGTCCGCAGCGACGCGAACCGCGCCGACGGGTTGCTGATCGTAGTCGAACAAGTCGAGAATCCAAACTGGCTTACCGGAAGCAGGATCCGACGAGAGTGAGTAGTTCACGCTATCGAATCCAACCTGGTTCCGGCGCGCTTCCTCCTCGGCAACATGAAATGCGCCGTCTGAATCGAGGTTCAGATTAGTGAGATCGATTGTCCGGCTCCCTGGGAAGCCACTCTTTAGCGGAGCGCGGTCCCCCGTGATTTGGCCGTTCGCAATATTCAGTTCACGGACTCCTCCGCGAGCGGCAGGGTCGTCCAACTTTACGATCCAATCGGTCGGCTCCGGCCGGCCCGACTTGCCAGAAATAGAAAGTATCTGACCCAAAGCTTTCTCACCGCGTTGTGCTCCAATCGCCCGCAGTGCCTTATAGGCTGTATCTTGCGCGACCGCGACACTCGAAGCGATGACCACAAACAACGAGACAAACAAACAACGCTTCATTCTGAGTTTCTTTTATTTTTACAAATCTTCGCCAGATTATGCAACAAAAGATCACATAGGTTTTGATTTTGGAGATTTTGTCGGGCAACATCCGGGGTGGAATCCCGGACAGGACGTACAGAAACACCTCCTCAGTCGTTTCGGAGAAACGACGCTTGAGTCCTGGACATTCCAAGGTTAGCCAAGGTTAGCGGCACCGGTCTGTCCCGGAGGGACGATGAAAATTACGTTTTGCCATGGCCGATACCTTCTCTTCGCTTAATGTTCATGCTGTTTTTAGCACCAAAAATCGCGAACCTTTGCTGGTTGGTGAAATCAAGGAACGCCTTTGGGCCTTCATGGGCGGGATCGCAAAGCGAAACGAAATGAAGCCGCTCTGCATCGGTGGAGTGGCAGATCATGTGCATTTGCTTCTCTCCTTGCCGACTACTCTGAAGGCTTTGCGAAATTGGAAGCCTCGCGAAATAGGAAGCCAGCCGCTCGACAAGAGCCGGAGATGCGTCCTCCCTTCGAGAAACTAGTTTACAGCGTGTTGCACTCTCGGCACAGTAGGGCGACGCATGACTCAGATCGTACAGGAGCTTCAGCGGTCCGTCTCGTTTTACAAAGGTCTCGTAGAAGTGAGCGCGTTGATCAATTCGATCACCGATTTTGATGAGCTACTCTCGGCGATCCTGGATGTTGCGCGGCGAGTTATGCGCGCAGAAGCAAGTTCGTTATTTCTTATTGATGAAAGGAGCGGAGATTTGGAATTGACCATCGCACGAGGACCGGCGGGCGATACTCTGTCGACGCCGGTGAAAGTCCCGCGTGGACGCGGCATCGCGGGGTGGGTTTTTCAGAACCATCGCAGCCTCCTCGTGGAAGATGCTTACGCCGACTCAAGGTTCTACCCGGATGTCGACAAGACCACCGGATTTGTCACTCGCTCGGTTCTTTGCATTCCCTTGTTTCAGGGCAATACCGAGATCGGGGTGCTTGAGGTGTTGAATCCTCTGGACAAGCATCACTTCGACAACCTCGATTTGGCCGCCTTTGAAGCGTATGGAAACATGGTGGCAACTGCGATCACGAAGCTTCGGGCGATCGACCGTGAGCGGGAACAGCAACTTCTGGAAAGGGATTTGATCCTCGCCACGGAGATTCAACATTCCTTTCTGCCCGATGTTCTCCCATCGACCAATCTCTTGTCGCTTGCCGCCCATTATCGCCCGGCGCGAGTCATCGCGGGGGACTTCTACGATGTCTTTGAGCGCAATCCCGGTGAATTCTATTTCGTACTCGGCGATGTTTCCGGCAAAGGTATCTCAGCTGCGCTAATGATGGCACAAGCGGTCAGCATGCTCCGGCTTATTGTTTACCCGGGCATATCTCCCGGCGACGCATTGGGACATTGGAATGCCCGGGTGTGCTCCCGCGCGATCCGAGGCATGTTTATCACCGCTATACTGGGTCGGATAAAACCCAGACAAGGACTCATTGAATTCGCTGTAGCAGGGCACAATCCTCCCCTGATCCGTCATCCCGATCTGACAATTACAGCGCCGAAGATCCAGGCTGCTCCCCCGCTCGGAATTATTCGGGACCTGGTTTTTTCGGTGAATCGAATCAAGCTATTGCCAGGTTACCAGGCAATCTTTTATACTGACGGCTTGGTTGAATCCTTTAATGCTTCACGCGAACCGGTTTCGATGGACCGAGTAAAAGCAGCACTTGCGCAGCCTCTGGATGGAGCCGAGGGCATCGTAGCAGCACTGACTAAGTTAGAGGCGGAACACCGAGGAGACATGCCGCCGCATGATGATCTGACTATCCTGGCCGTCGGACTGAAATGAGGAACAAGCTTTATTTCGCAAGCCATCCGGCTAATTTGTGGTTGGTGCGGCAGTGCGTCCGCCGGTTCTTGCAGAATCGGCCGTTCTCCTTGCGGGAGATCGATCTCATGGTTTTGGGCGTCGACGAAGCTTGCACAAACATCATTCGCCATGCGTACCACCTCGAAGATGATCAGTTAATTTCGCTTTCCTTTGAGAGCTGCCAAGGCGGGGCGGTCCGTTTCCGGTTGCGCGACTACGGGGAACCGCTCGACGTCGACAATAGTCAACTACGTCCGATCGACCACTCGCGCCCGGGGGGATTAGGCATGCACCTCATCCGCCACGCCTTCGATCAAATCGACTACCACCAGAAGCGGACGGGTACACTGCTCGTTCTCACAAAGTTCCGCGGAAAGAGTGCGGGCCTCGTTCCTCATCTGGAGAAGAAGCTGGGAGCTAGGATATCGTAAGCCGGAGCCACTAATCCGGGACGCGCGAGCATTCTTAGGCGCCTTGTCAATTGCGGCGATTATTGCCCACTTTTCATCGGCCGGTTTACGCACAGTAGTGTCTGGCGCAATTCACATTGAGCGATTCAATACCCGGAATGCGACTTGCCAGGAGGCTCGCCTACCCATGCCGTCCTAGGGATGTGCACCGGTAGGGCGAAGCTCCGGCTGAGCCGTCGCGCTTTTTCCCGTAAAAGCTAGAGCTTTTACCTGTCTTCGCGGTATCTTCGCCGGATGGCGGAGGTTCGGCCACGACTACTGATTGCGGATGATCAGCCGGAAGTTTTAAGCGCGCTGTCAGTAATTTGTTCGGCCGAAGGTTACGAAACGGCATCAGTGGACTCGCCGGCTGGTGTTATTACGCGGATCGAAGATCAGGACTTTGACCTGGTCCTGATGGATTTAAACTATGCCCAGCAGCGAACCTCCGGAGAAGAAGGATTGAGTCTCTTGAAGGAGATTCGAAAGATCGATCCGTCGCTTCCGGTCGTTGTCATGACCGCTTGGGGATCTATCCCGCTTGCCGTCGAAGCCGTCCGTCTGGGGGCACGAGACTTTCTGCAAAAGCCTTGGGAAAACGAGCGCCTTCTCTCGATTTTGCGGACCCAGATCGAGCTGCGGGATGCGATCCGCGTAAAAGAACGGCTGGAGGGAGAAAATCGCGTTCTCCGCAGCGACCATGGCGGCGTGGAAGGATTCATCGCTTTTTCAGCTACGATGAATCAGGTAAAGCACCTGATCGAGCAAGTTGCTCCCTCGGACGCGAATGTCCTGGTCACCGGCGAGAATGGGACCGGTAAAGGGGTTGTCGCTCGGCTCCTGCACCAGCGCTCGCTCCGCTCTTCGCAGCCGTTAATCAGTGTAAATATGGGCGGTATTCCCGAGGGCCTCTTCGAAAGCGAAATGTTCGGCCATATCAAAGGCGCCTTCACCGACGCCCGCACCGATCGGGTCGGCCGTTTCGAACTGGCCGACAAAGGTACCTTATTCCTCGACGAGATCTCGAATTTGAGCGGCTCACAGCAGGCGAAGATGTTGCGGGTGCTTGAGACAGGCGAATTTGAGCGGATCGGTTCGTCGAAGACTCGAAAGGCCGATGTCCGAGTATTGAGTGCTACTAACGCAGATTTGGCTAAAGAGATCGATGCAGGAAAATTCCGAGAGGATCTTTTCTTTCGATTGAATACGATCGAGATCCATGTGCCAGCCCTTCGCGAACGCACCGAGGACCTCCCTGAACTAGCGGAGTTTTTTCTGAACGAGTTAGGCCAGCGTTATCGGAAGACAGTTACAGGGATATCGGCTGAAGCGCTCCAAGCGTTAAAGCGATATCCGTGGCCCGGCAATATTCGAGAGCTTCGCCACGTGATCGAACGCGCGATCCTCTTGACCAGGTCTTCTGAGATCCAACCAACTGATTTAGGGTTGCAGCCGGCCCAGCTTAAAACGGCTACCCTCGATCAGATGGATCTCGAGTCGGTCGAATCGCATTTGATCCGGAAGGCTTTGGACCGGCATGGTGGGAACGCCATCCTGGCAGCCAAAGCGCTCGGTCTTAGTCGGAGCGCCTTCTATCGCCGCTTACAAAAGTATCGCCTCGAGGCGGGCTGAGTGATTTCGGGTTCCGGGTTTCCGGGTGGTAGGGCGAGAATTTATTCGAGCCGGCGGCTGGCGATCGACCGCAACACTTATCATCAAACAAAAAAAATCAACTTCCAGAAAGCCGCCGAATCCCCGTTGATCGGCTCGAATAAATTCTCGCCCTACCAACTTGGAACATTCTCGCCTACATTACAGCCCCGTGACGGACGAAGTCAGGAAGGATGGGAATTACCAGGAACCGGCGGACAGCACCGGCCGAATGGCGGATTTTGTTTCCTGCTTTCGGGAAACCAAGCATTACTTACTAAATTCGGTTGCGATCTGGACTGCCCAGGCCCAGCTCGCCCGGCGACATCCGGAGTACTACGAGAAGCTGGCCGAATCGATCGTAGAGAGATCCGAACGACTCGTCGAGATGACGCGTGAAGCCGAAGAGAAGCTAAGGGCGTTCGCGCCTTATCCACCGATTCCGACTATCAGGCAGTCGTCGGGTTTGCGGAACTGATAGGCTTCCAGCTGCGTTCGGGCGACTCGGAGAGCTGACTGACCCTGGTTGGGCAGACGTGCAGCTGCGGTCTCCCAAAACCGCTGGTCCGTACCCGGGTCTTGTGCTTTGGTGCTATTTTACCGGTTTTGCACCTGATGGCTGCTGAGAAGATTCGGATCAAAGGCGCCCGCCAACACAACCTCAAAGGGATCAACGTCGAGATTCCGCGCGACAAGGTAGTGGTAATCACCGGGATGAGTGGCTCAGGAAAATCCTCTCTGGCGTTCGACACGCTCTACGCGGAGGGGCAGCGGCGCTACGTGGAAAGTCTCTCGGCTTATGCCCGGCAATTCCTGGACCGGATGGAAAAGCCAGACGTGGATTTTATCGAAGGCTTATCCCCATCGATCGCCATCGAACAACGCGGTTCTATCGCGAATCCTCGGTCGACCATCGCCACGACCACCGAACTGTACGATTACCTGCGTGTCTTATTTTCAGCAATTGGCCAGCCGCATGATCCCGAGACCGGCGAAAAGATTTTCAAACAAACGCCGCAACAAATAGTTGATCAGATTCTGGCCTTTGCCGAAGAGACAAAGCTTTACGTAATCGCGCCGGTGATCCGTCACGAGGTGGGCGAGTTTCGCGACGTGCTCGAGAAGATTAAGCGCGAAGGATTTGTTCGCGTTCGCATCGACGGCGAGATTCTCGAGCTGGCTCGACCCGAGCCGATTCGGCTGGGCAAGGGACAACGACACACGATCGAAATTGTGGTCGATCGACTGGTTGTCAGGGACGGTGTCCGGACTCGTCTGGCCGAATCAGTCGATACGGCACTCGGTTGGGGAAACAACCGGATAGTAATCAGTCGCCAGGAGCCGGAGGGGGCCGAATGGGAGGATATTCCTTATTCGACACACTTCTGCAATCCCAAGACTGAGTTTATCCTGCCGGAGTTAACTCCGAAGCACTTCTCCTTCAACAGTCTGGCCGGCGCTTGCCCAGCCTGCCAGGGACTTGGAACCGAATCATTTTTTGATCCTGAGCTCATCATTCCGGATCCGTCGCGTTCACTTCGGGACGGGGCGGTGGCGCCGTGGCGAAAGTCCAGCAAGCGCCTGCAGGTCTATCGCGAGGCCTTGCTCGACGGGCTGGCCAGTGACCTCGGCGTTGATCTTGATGCGCCCTACTCCGATCTGCCGGAGAACTTTAAGGATGTCCTCCTGTACGGTACGGGGGATAGAGCGATCCGTTTTCGGTTCGGTACCAAGGATGTGGAAAAACCATTTGAAGGCCTGCTCCTTCAGCTCGCCCAGCAACTGGAGCAGACCGAGAGCGAATTTACGCGGACCCGGCTGAAAAGCTTCCAGGGACGGAGAGCGTGCCGAGTGTGTGGCGGAGCGCGGCTGCGGCCGGAGATCCTCGCGGTCACAATCCAGGATTTGACCCGGGGCGAATTGAATATTCACGAATTCTGCGCTCTTACGATCGAAGAGGCGCGGCGCTTCATTGAAGAGATCGTTCTTTCCAAGCATCAGCGGCTCGTGGCTGCAGAGGTGCTTCGCGAGATCTGGAATCGGCTCAACTTTCTGGCAGAAGTCGGCCTGGGTTACCTGACCCTTAATCGTGAGAGCGGCACACTATCTGGTGGAGAAGCCCAGCGCATCCGGCTGGGAACGCAGATCGGCTCCGGCCTTGCCGGAGTTCTCTACGTATTGGATGAGCCAAGCATCGGATTGCACCAGCGAGACAACGATCGGCTGATTAATACATTGAAGCGCCTGCGCGATCTTGGAAATACCGTGATCGTCGTTGAACACGACGAGGACACGATTCGAGCCGCGGACTATGTCATCGATCTTGGACCGGGCGCGGGGCCGCGGGGCGGACAGGTCGTCGCCGCCGGCTCGGTGGCGGAGGTGCAAGCCAATCCCGATTCGCTGACTGGTCAATACCTCTCGAAGACCCTGCGAATCCCGGTGCCGCGGGCACGCATCATGCCAAAGGGAATGCTTTACAATCGGGAGAAACTCCCAACCCTGGATACGGAAGGCTGGATAACGGTCGTCGACGCAAAGGAAAACAACCTGGCCGATCTCACGGTGTCCTTCCCGCTCGGTTGCCTGGTGGGCGTTACCGGCGTCTCCGGAAGCGGGAAGTCGACTCTCGTTGACGACATTTTGCGGAAAGCGCTCTTTCGGTATTGCTACAAGTCGAAGGAACGCCCTGGCGCCCATAAATCGATCCTTGGCCTCAACCAGATTGACAAGGCGATTGTTATCGATCAAAGCCCGATTGGCCGTACCCCGAGATCCAATGCCGCGACTTACTCCGGCGCATTCGGACCGATTCGAGACTTGTTCAGCCAGCTTCCAGCTTCTCGAATCCGCGGCTACGACAGCGGACGATTCAGCTTCAATTTGAAGGGAGGTCGCTGCGAGAATTGCCAGGGTGACGGATTGATCCGGATTGAGATGCATTTTCTCGCCGATGTCTACGTCGAGTGCGAAGTGTGCCGGGGCGCACGGTACAATCGAGAGACGCTTGAGGTGACCTACCGTGGCAAAAACATCGCGGACATCCTGACCATGTCGGTTGACGAATCGGCTCGGTTTTTCCGCAACATCCCAGCGATTTACGACAAGCTCTCGGCCTTGGTGGATGTTGGCCTCGGTTATCTGAGGCTCGGCCAGTCCGGAACACAACTTTCCGGGGGCGAAGCGCAACGAGTGAAGCTGGCGGCGGAACTGGCGAAGAAGGCCACCGGCCGCACCGTCTACATCCTGGACGAACCGACAACTGGTCTCCACTTCGCCGATATCCATGTGTTGCTCGAGGTACTGATGAAACTGCGCGACCAGGGAAACACTTTAATTGTGATTGAGCATAACCTGGAGGTCATCAAGAGCGCCGACTGGATAATTGACCTTGGCCCAGGAGGCGGGATCAATGGCGGAAGAATTGTTGCGCAAGGAACCCCTGAACAGGTGGTTCAAGTTGCGACCAGCCATACTGGCCGCTACTTAAGGAGAATTCTCCAATGAGTCTCGTTCGTCGACTGCTCCTGTTTTTTTTCGTTTGCGCTTCCGTAGCTCGAGCAGGCCTGTTCGAAGAAGCGGCACAGGCCGATCACGAAGGGATTCCGGAAGTAAGCATTACCAAGTTGCGCGCCTTCCTGTCGGAGAACCAGGAGCCAGGGCTTGCTAAAAAGGCAAAACTGCTTCTGGCGCGCTGCCTGATTGAAACCCGGCAGGCTGAGGAGGCACTCCAGTTGCTTAGCGAACCGGGTTTCGACGGAACCGAGGCGACCGACCTGAAGGCTCAAGCCTCCCTGCGCCTGCGTCGCTGGGACCTGGCGGAGAGTTTCTTTCGGCAACAACTCGCGGAGGAACCAAAGGTAAGATCCGACTCTTTACTCGGTCTGGCTGAGGCTCAACGCGGCGCCGGCCAGCTGGATTCAGCTCTGGCAACGCTCCAGCCGCTCATCTCGAAAAACACGCCGCTCGACTCCCGAGCTGCACTTCTTGCCGCCGAGGTTAACCTGCAACGATCCGATGTTGCTGCCGCTAAGGACCTGCTCGCACGGATGAACGCTAACTCCAAGCGCAATCAGTTCGAGAGGCTCTGCTTAGAAGGCGAAATCGCGTTGCAAGAGCATAACCTCGATGCGGCAGAGGAGGCTTTTAGCCAGGTCCTCGCCATTCAGGAAGGAAGAACCGGCCGTACGATCGCCGTTGCTCAGTTAGGTTTGGTCAGAGTCCTTGCTGCAAAACAGGAATTCGAAGAAGCCGAAGCCGCGATAGAGAAGCTGATTGCTGACCAACCGCGGAGCCTTGTTTTGCCCGAACTGTTCGAAACCTTGTTTGAGGTTTACTCGAATGAAGCGAATCCTTCGTTGTCGGAACTAACGCGATGGTCTCAGGAGGATCCGAAAACAAGTGGCCCTGATCGGCCGGCGTACGCATACTACTACCTTGGGAAGCTTCAACTTCAGGAAGGATTGAACGAAAAAGCCCGCGAAACTTGGCAAGAACTGTTGCGCCGGTTTCCAGACCACCGCGTTGCCAGTGAGGGAGCCGCGGAGCTAGCCCGTGAAAAGATCCGTGCGGCCGATTTTAAGGGCGCGGCTGCAGACATCGAAAAGGTCCTATCCTCAGGAAACAACCAATCGGGGCTCCTCGCCCTCCTTCAACTCCTGGCTGAGGCCTATGTCCACGAGGGCAACTTTTCGGCCGCGCGCGAAATTTTCCTGGATCTCGCCAAGCGAGACAAGACCTCGTCCCAGGGGGCGCTCTTCAACGCCGCAATCTGCGGTCTTCGTCTCGGAGACGAAGCTGGATTCGAGGCAGCGGTAGCGGACCTCCGCCGAACGAATCCTCCGCCGGAGCTGCTCGGAGACCTGGCGTTCGAGCAAGGATTGTTACAAGCCAAAGCAGCCAAGGCGTCCGCCGATGAAACCCTGCGGCGATTTTTAACGGACTTCGCCGGGCACCCCAAAATTCCCGAAGCACATTTAATCCTGGCCGAGATCCGAATGACAGAACAACCGGCTGACCCGGCTGCCGCGCAGGAGGAACTGAAAGAAATCCAGACACAGGATGTCGCTCTTCGCGAAAAGGCGGATCGGCTGAGATTTTTTATCGCCGCGAACGACCCTAAACAGAGTGCCCAGAACGTTCTGCGTCTGGCGGATGAATTCTTCCAAAAATATCCGACCTCCCCAGTAAGGGCCGAGATCCGAGTAAAGCTAGGCGAATTTTATTTTCGTCAGAATGACTACCCAAATGCCCAGACTCAGTTTGAACTGGTTCGAGAAGAGCAGCCAGATTCCCCTCTCGTTGAGACCGCGCTCTTCCTCGCGGGCGAGGCCGCGCGCAAAAGCCTGAATCCTACGTCGCTCGATCGAGCGATTACCCTATTTGAAGATGTATGCAACTTGGGCGGACCGCTTCGCTACCAGGCCCGCCTCGAGCAGGCCCTCACGAAACGGCAGAATCATCAGGAGAATGAAGCGATCGTTTTACTTGGCGATCTCCTGAATCAAAGCCCGCCACCCGAAATTCGCTACGAAGCGCTCGACGCCAAGGGCGAGGCAGAATTCACCCTAGCCGCCCAGGACCAGAGCTTTTACGATAGGGCGATCGGGACGTTTAGCCAACTTGCGGCGAGTGACAATCTGCCACTTGAATGGAAGCAACGAGCTCTTTACAAGAAAGGAAAGTGTCTGGAGAAGCTCAAGAAATTCGATGACGCCCTTGCCGCCTACTATGACGCGCTCGCTCTGCAAGGGGCCAGTGGCGATCAACTCTGGTTCTATCGCTCCGGCTTTGACGCTGCTCAGATCCTCGAAGACCGAAGAGCATGGAGTTCCGCCGGCGCTGTTTACGAGAAGCTCGCAAACACGCGCGGAGCGCGATCCAACGAAGCGAAAAACCGTCTGGATCGACTACGACTTGAGCATTTTCTTTGGCCGGAGTGAGGAGAACGTGTCGGCGTATCGGCGTGTGGGCGTAAACGAAGAGAGATCCCGCCCATGAGCGGTAGGGCGAGAATTCATTCGAGCCGTCGCGGCCGAAGCCACGGTGCCTAGCTGTGCCGAACTCCCGCGCTTCCCACCTCATTCGCACAGGCTGACAGCTTCTGCCGCGCCGACGCGTGGGCCACGCGTCCTACAAATCACTTACAGGTTGAGTTTCCCTTTCAGCTAGCGAAGTTTCTCGCCTAGCATGACCAAACCGATCAAGCTATTTATCCCGGGCCCGGTGGAGGTTTCGCCAAAAACGTTGGCGGCGATGACAGCGCCAATGATCGGACATCGCAGCAGCGATTTCAAAGCCCTGTACCGCGAAATGTTTCCGCGTCTTCAGGAGCTTTTTAGCACTCGGCAACCTATTTTCCTGTCGACCTCTTCTGCCTGGGGCGTCATGGAGGGAGCGATCCGCAACCTGGTTAAAAAGGGTGTACTCAACTGTATGTGTGGGGCGTTCTCGGACAAATGGTGCGATGTCTCCAGGAGATGCGGCAAACACGCTGTGCCGCTACAAGTGGATTGGGGCACCCACATTGACCCTCGCCCCTTGGATCAGCTGCTAGCCAGCAACCAATTCGACACGGTCACTCTGATTCACAACGAGACTTCGACTGGCTTGCTCAATCCTTTGCGGGAGATTAGCGAAGTTCTTCAAAAATACCCGGAGATTGCGTTCGTCGTGGATACCGTCTCGTCCTTCTCGGCGATGCCGATCCCGATGGACGAACTCAAGATAGACGTCATGCTGACGGGAAGCCAGAAGGCACTCGCACTGCCGCCCGGTTTGTCGCTCTTTGCCTGCTCCCAGAAGGCATTCGACCGTGCCGACTCCATCTCCGACCGGGGTTACTACTTTGACCTGCTCGAGTTCAGGAAGAATGCCGATGACTTCATGACGCCAAGCACGCCAGCCATTCCACACCTTTACGCGCTCCGTTCTAAGCTGGGCGAAATTTTCGAAGAAGGCCTGGCGGAGCGCTATCGGCGCCACGCGGCCACGAACCGGCTCGTGCATGATTGGGTGCACGCAAACGAATTTGATTTTTTTGCCGAGGATGGGTTTCGGTCGGTTACGCTAACCTGTGTCAGGAATACTCGAGAGATCGATGTCGCTACCTTTGTCAAGAAACTCCGGGAAGACTTTCGCTTTCAGATTGACGGCGGATACGGGAAGATCAAAGGGAAGACTTTTCGGATCTCCAATATGGGAGATGAGACCGTTGAGACCATGGAACCGCTTCTGAGTGCGATGACTGAGACGCTGCGGCACCTCGGGTGATGGGCCCCAGCTGGAACAGGAGGGCAAAGAAAATCGCGGACAAAAACACACAGCGCGACATTGCCACAACCAAAAGAGCGGATCTCCGTATAGGCTATGCATGTCCGCGGCTCAGCGGGAGCTTCGCCCTACCAAGCGACTTTCCTGGCAAGCGCCAGCCCGAAATCTACTTTGCCTGGTGAATGATTCTACTTCCACTATTGAGCCGACCGCGCACGAAGCATTAAAGGTTCTTGCTCTCCGCTGGGCCTACGGGCACGGATTCCGTAGCATCGGATTCGAAGTGTATGCGCCAAGCTCAAAGTTTCGGGTTGATGTAGCCGCTTACCGATCCTACCGGCGCTCCGAAAAGCGGGAACCAACGGTTGCGGTGTTCGAGTGCAAGCAATCTCGAAGTGATTTGCTTCGGGACCTTGGGCAGCGAGCCAAGCTTCTCGAAAGACTGGAGGATCTGCAGCGGCGGAGAACCGCCCTAGAACGGTTGCTGCAAGTCCACTACCCCACCCTGCGTCGGTCCGATACCCTGTTCCCAGACTGGGACTACTACGACTTTTCGATGCTCGACCACCAGGGATATCGGCAGATTGTCCGCAAGATCGGATTGATCCAACGCCATCTCTGCGCTAGCACGAAATTCGATACAGTAAGCCGGTACAAGCTCGCGAATCTGCATTACCTCGTCGCCTGCCGCGGCATCGTGTGCCGGACCGAAATCCCAATCGGCTGGGGCCTTCTCGAAACCGCCGATTTCGAAACGATCGAAGAAACTCTTCCTGCCAAGTTCTTTCCCTTCGCCAATTCGCCCTGGTGGCTCGACCGGATCGCGAGATCGGCCACCTTGCGCGTTATGAGGGAATTAGGCGTTGCCTCGTGTTTTTTGTAGGGCGGCTGGATCAGCCGCCGGAAATATGGCCGATGGCGCCTGGCCCAGGCACCCTACAAAAGGTGGAACTTTGCCCTGCCCAAAAATTAGCCGCCGCTGGCTTTGCGGCGCTGATCGGCGAGGAGTTTCGCCGCGGCAATCGCCAGCGTGCCCATGACCACCGGGTTGCCCATGGCTTTCACGAACCAAGGCTTTTCCTCGACGGTCTTGGTCAGCACCTCAGGTTGCTGAGTACGTGCATAATTCATCAAACGTGCAGCATCGTCTGGGCTCATCTTGCTGGGGTCGGTGGATCCGAGGCCGATCTTGCTGGCGACATTGGCCGGCCCACCAGCCGCCGCGCCGCCGAGCGCCCCGAGAAGCGCGCCGAGCAGACCCTGCCGGTCCGCCGGGGGTGCCTGGCTAACCGCGTTGGCCGCGGCCTTCTGGAATTGATCATCCGGCAACTTGCCGAGATATTCCGTCGCACTCTGGTGGTAGGTCTGGTTATCGAAGGCGCTGTCCTGGGGATTCTTCGAGACAAAGAGATCGTGATATTGCTGGGCTTGGCGATCATCGATCGTGCCGCCTCCGCCGAAGCGGTTCAAGAAGTCATCAACTGTTTCTGGCATAGTCGGTGTGGGTTTGAGGTTCGTAGCTAGGCGCGAGCTCAGCGCTCACGCGTATAAGTCATATCGCGAGTGCGCGCGTTAAACCGGCCAGTACCGATCTTGAGCGGCGGGTTGGCCGGAGCATAAGCGATAACGGTTAAATCCTGACCGGGGAATTCTCGCGCCATCTGGGTAAGTATCGAGCGCATGAGTGGCGGGATTTTGTCCATTTCGACGCCACGAGCGAGAATCAGGGCGAGTTCGTTCTGTGGATTGAATACCGCGCGGTCAATCGTACGCCGCTCCGGATCGGCTCTTCGGATGCGATTTAAAAACTCAATTTGGCGCTGCTTGAGATTGCCGCCCTGCACTTGGAAGGCGGTGTGGCGCTGTAAGGCCACGGCGGGACGAGTCCCCGGCGATGGTGACGCATCGCTGCTGATCAACCCAATCCAAAGAGCGCTGCAAAAAAGCAAGGCGCCTGAGAAGCGCACCGCAGTCAATGATTCGGAAAAAGCGCGCCGCGAGTAGTATCCGTCACTCGAAATAAATGCCTCCTATTTTGCGCGATTCTTGTGACGAGCGTGACTTCCGCTCCACTTTAAGGGGGGGTAAACGCGGTGCAACGTATTCCCGATGACGATGGCCGTCAAGCTTTCACGAAGTCTGTGACCGCGCCGAGCGACGCCGAGTTCACTTGCCGGGCGTACTTGGCCAGCACACCTCTCGAGTATCTCGGCTTTGGCTGTTTCCATGCTTTGAGGCGGCGCACGACCTCCGTTTTCGGCAATTGCAGATCGACTGTCTTCTTTACGCTATCGATTTTAATCAGGTCACCGTTTTTTACGATTGCGATTGGGCCGCCGATAAACGCCTCCGGTGTGATGTGCCCAATCACAAACCCGTGGCTTCCTCCTGAAAAACGGCCATCCGTAATAAGGGCCACCTGTCCGCCCAACCCTTTCCCGATGATGGCAGAGGTCGGAGCTAACATCTCTCTCATTCCCGGACCGCCCTTCGGACCTTCGTACCGAATCACGATTACATCTCCCTTCTCGATTTTGTCGTCCAAAATGGCCCGGTTTGCCTGTTCTTCGGATTCAAAAACTTTTGCCGGTCCCGCGAAGCTGAGGCCTTCCTTGCCCGAAATCTTTGCCACCGCGCCCTCCGGAGCCAGATTGCCGTACAGCACGACCAAGTGACTTTCCGGTTTTATCGGACTCTTGGGCGGCCGAATGATCGTCTGACCCTTTGGATACGGTTTTACTTTCGCGAGATTTTGCTTGAGAGACTTACCGCTGACCGTCAGGCAGTCCCCGTGAAGGAGGCCTTCGGCCAACAACGTCTTCATCAGTGGCATTATTCCCCCGATCCCGACCAACTCCGACATCATATGTTTGCCGCTCGGTCTCAGGTCGGCCAGCACTGGCACCCGCTTTCCAACCCGAGTCCAATCGTCCAACTTAAGCTTCACGCTCGCAGCGTGCCCGATCGCCAGCAGGTGCAATACTGCGTTGGTCGAGCCGCCCAGCGCGATGGCAACCGTCATGGCGTTCTCAAAGGATTCCCTGGAGAGGATATCAGACGGTCTGATTCCTCGCTTGATCAGCTGCAGCACCGCTGCCCCGGCTGCCTTGCAATCCGCCCGCTTTTCCTCAGAAACAGCAGCTTGCGCAGAGCTGTTCGGCAAACTCATTCCCATGGCTTCGATCGCGGAAGCCATCGTGTTCGCGGTGTACATTCCACCGCATGAACCGGGCCCGGGGATCGCGCACGATTCGATTTGTTCCAATTCCTGGTCCGAAATCTTGCCATTGGAGTGGGCGCCAACCGCTTCGAAGATCGAAACGATATCCACCAAACGATTGTTTACACAGCCGGGAAGAATCGTTCCGCCATAGACAAAGACCGACGGCCGATTGAGCCTGGCCATGGCGATCATGGCTCCTGGCATGTTCTTGTCGCATCCGCCAATTGCAACCAGGCCATCGAATCCTTCCGCGGCAGCTACCGTCTCGATCGAGTCAGCGATTACTTCCCGCGAGACCAGCGAATATTTCATTCCTTCGGTTCCCATGGAGATCCCATCGGAGACCGTAATGGTATTAAAGATGATCGATTTTCCACCGGCGGAATCGACTCCCAGAGCCGCTTCGCGAGCGAGGCGGTCAATGTGCATGTTACAAGGAGTTACCATGCTCCAGGTCGATGCAATACCGATCGCGGATTTCTCGAAATCCTCTTTTTTAAAGCCCACGGCATAGAGCATTCCGCGGCTGAATGCGCGTTCTGGACCATCCAAGAGAGGCGCTGAATACTGCCGCAGCTGGTACGTAGCCTTCGCTTTCATCATTGGTTCCTCTGTAAAACTCGAACGGGATTCTGGAAAGCGAAAATTTATGGATCGGCCAAAGGCGGAGATCGACCAAAGGCGGTAGGGCCAAGTTCCCCACCCGCAACGCTTCCGCCTTGGGCGGATGCGGGCGGGCACCTTGGCCTAAACCGAGGAGGTGGCACCCTCGAGGTCCAGGGACGTGCGAAAGCACGGCCACGCTCGACCGGAATATTTACGATGCAACTCCCTCTAATCTATCGGAGTATGCGACGTAGTGTTCAATTAGCGCTCGTCCCGGGGCGATGATGAAGAGCGATTAACCGAAAACTGGTCGTGGTCAACGAGTTGAACCTGGAGAGCATTGTATCCGAATTCTATGCATCGCTTTATCGGTTTGCCTTGTCGCTCGCGCGCAACGAATCGGAGGCGGCAGACTTGACTCAACAGACCTTCTTTATCCTCGCTCAGCACTCGCACCAGATTCGTGATATTTCGAAGATTAAGTGCTGGCTTTTTACGACCTTGCGACGCGAATTTTTACGAAACGCGCGTCAACAATCCAACCATCCGGAGGTAGAATTTCTACCCGATCATCACGATTCACCCGTCGTTGATGCGGCGGGTATGCGTCTGGTCGATGCTCGAACCGTCTTGGATGCGCTGAAAAAAGTGGACGAAACCTACCGGACAGCTCTCGAACTTTTCTACCTTGGGGAACTGTCTTACAAAGAGATTGCCGCTATCCTCGAGATCCCGATTGGAACCGTTATGTCGCGGCTGTCGCGAGGTAAAGAACAGCTGAAAGGGATGTTGGCCCTCGCGATCGCACAGGACCAAAGCAAAATCATCCGGCTACCGAGAGATGAAAGAGCCTCGAAATGAGATGACGAACGAGAGCGCCAAGTTCGTGCTAAGCGCGTATCGGCCGAACGGGGCCGACGCCAAAGACCCGATTTTTGCTGAGGCGCTGGAACAGGCGAAGCGCGATTCGAATCTAGGAGCATGGTTCGAGGAACAGCGCACTTTCGACCAAATTCTAACCGAACGGTTGCAGCAGATCGAGCCCCGCCCGCATCTCCGCTCAACGATTATCTCCGGACTGCGTGCAGCTCCACCGCGCGCCCGTTGGCTGCCCATTTCGTGGCTCGCCGTGGCCGCGGCTGTGGCGGTGGGCGGGCTTGTCCTGGTAGGACGGATAATTCCCGGCGGGTCCAACAGTAACACTCTAGCGCAATTCAAGTCCGATGCGATGGCCATGCTCTCCGTTAGCCCGGCACCTAAACTGGATCTGCTGTCAGCGGACCTTCAGGAAACCAGGCGTTTCATCGACGAACGGCACGCGCCAAGAATGGCGACCCTTCCAGCGGCACTGCAACAGGTACCGACTGCCGGCTGCCGGGTGTTCAAGTGGCACGATTTTCCGGCCTCTTTAACCTGCTTCGAAATACCAGGAGGCCAATTTGTTCATCTTGTGGTCATCGACGAAAAGGCATTCGACTCTCAATCGATTCCCGAGGGCTTTCAAAGCGTGGGCCAATGGCAGATCAAGCTCCAAAGATCGCGCGGGCACGTAATATTATGGGCAAGCCGGGTCCCGATGAACGAGTTCAAGAATCTTGTCGTTCAGACCGGAATATCCAGGTGCCCTTTGGCCGCGGCGGTGTAGAATCTATCGCGGTCACTTCCGAGAAAACGACCCACCGGCGGCACAATTCCGGTAGGGTCAGCTCTCCGAGCTGACCGGCTATTCATGGCAACCACTGATGCACGAGCCTTTGTATTAATGGGTGTTGCTGGCTCAGGGAAAACAGCTGTCGGCGCCAGAGCAGCCGAACGCCTTGGTTGGATTTTTCTCGATGCTGATGATTTTCATCCGAAATCGAATGTTGAAAAGATGAGACACGGAATTCCGTTGACGGACGAAGATCGGAAACCGTGGCTCGAACGGCTGCACGAGGAATTGAGAAACAGGCTAGCCGCAGGAACCTCGCTTATTCTTGCCTGCTCCGCGCTTAAGGACTCCTATCGATCGCTCCTGCATCAAGGATTGCCCGCAATCGAATTCGTCTACCTGAATGTCGACCATGATACGGTCCTGGATCGTTTGGGGCACCGACAGGCGCACTTCTTCCCAAAGGAGTTGCTTGACAGCCAGTTTGCCGCACTGCAATCCCCTAAGGACGCAATTGTAGTGAATGCGAATCTGGCCCTGGACGATGTGGTCCAACAGGTCGTCACCGCGGCGCAGCGCGGGTAGGGACAGGCTTTTGCGCGTCCCTACCATTCGCGGGCTCGCTTTCTCTAGCGTCCGGCTGGTAATATTGGCCGATGCCCCCAAATCTCATTCTGATTCTCGCGGCCGTACTTTCCATCGTCGCGCTCATTCTCCTTGTTGCGAAGCTCAAGCTCCATCCGTTCCTCGCCCTCCTCGTCGTCTCCATCTTTCTTGGATTAGCTGGGGGGCTTTCGCCTCCGGACGTGATTAAAAATTTCGAAAAAGGCTTTGGCGACGTCTTGAGCTTTGTCGGAATCGTCATCGGGCTTGGCGCCATGTTAGGCGGCTTGCTTGTCGCTTCTGGCGGCGCGGATCGCCTCGCGAATTCATTGATTTCGCTCGGCGGCAAAAAATGGGTGCCCTGGACCACATTCTTTGCCGCGTTCCTGATCGGCTTGCCCCTCTTTTTCGAAGTGGGTTTTGTGCTGCTCGTGCCGCTTGCATTTGCGATTTCCAAACGGATGGGGGAACCGATCCTGAAGGTCGGCCTGCCGATGCTCGCCGGACTTTCCATCGCTCACGGTTTCGTACCGCCGCATCCAGGACCAACGCTGGCGGTTCAAATATTTCATGCCGACGCCGGGAAAACCATTTTCTATGGAATCCTGGTTGGGGTGCCGGCGGGCCTTTTGGCCGGACCGGTGTTTGCGACAATTGTTTCACGCTGGATTCATTCTGGGAGCGTTGCTTTCGTTGCCGAGTCGAGTAATGACCGACCCGCCGAGGCTGCCGCTGCTCCCCGCCGATTGGAACGGCCCGGACCTTCGCTGACCTTGGTGTTGATTACGATCCTGCTGCCGCCGGTGCTCATGATGGGACGCTCTTTAGCCGATGCCTTCCTTCCGCATGCCTGGATCCTGGCGATATTGATCGACTTTCTGGGGGACCCTATCACCGCACTCCTGCTAGCGCTGCTGTTCGCGATGGTCGCGCTCGGACTCCACCAGGGATCGTCCTTGGAGCAGGTCGAAAATGTTCTTGGAAGGAGCCTGGCAGCAATCGCCGCAGTTGTTTTGATCGTCGGTGCAGGGGGCGGATTCAAGCAGATGTTACTGGCGACGAAAATCGGCGACCTGATTGGCCAATGGTCCGCCCAAAGCCATATCTCGCCGCTCGTACTCGCCTGGGTAGCGGCCGCCGTTGTTCGGATTGCGACCGGGTCGGCCACCGTGGCCACTATCACCGGAGCCGGCATCGTCGCTCCCATTGCGCAAGCAGATCCGCACGCCAATCGCGAGCTGCTAGTCCTGGCTACCGGAGCTGGTTCGCTGATTCTTTCGCACGTGAACGACGCCGGCTTCTGGCTAGTGAAAGAATATTTCCAACTTAGCTTGGCCGACACTTTTAAGTCCTGGACGACAATGGAGACATTGCTGTCCCTCATCGGGCTGGTGTTCGTTCTGCTGTTGAATTTGGTTTTTTGAATTGGCCGGGCCGTGCATCGGCGCGACCCGCGGAATGGAGTATTGGAGTATTGGAGTATTGGAGTAATGGAGTAATGGTGGGGTGTTGGAGTAATGGGGTCTTAGAGCTAGGTGTCAACCGAGCCATCGCTAACCGATCAGCTTCGCCGCTCGTCGCGCGCGACGAAGGCAACGATCTCCGAGGCGTGGGGAAGGCGACGACAAATGATCTCTCTCACTTCTCACCTCTCGCAACCGCGCGCCGCGAGTGATTCGGCGAACTGAAGCAAAAATTCGGCGAGTTCCTGCTTGGTCGTCACCGAGTGAATCAAGCCTTTCGCTTGACAAAAACCGAATCCGTCGCCGAAGGCAGGCCCGTTCACGATACAGGCATCAGTGCGATTCTCCCGGATCTGTTTTTTTGCCTCTGCAATGATATTCGCACGGTCTCCGTCGAACTCGAGTTTCCAGCCCACGATAAAGGCCGTCGGGAACAGCCGGCGCAATTTTCGGATCAATTTGGTTTTCGGCACGAGTCGAAGCTCCACAGACGATGCGGTGCTCGAGATTTTGGAAGCAACGGTAGGCACGCCCCGCTCGCCCACACGACTGACGCCAAAATCAGACAATGCTGCGGCGTGAAGGACAAGACCAACCCGGGCAGGGGCGGTGACACGCTCAAGCAGGGTATCGAGATCTTCATTGCACGCGAAAGCGACGGCTCGGGGTTGCCGGAAGACGGCGCCTTCACCGAGAAACAGGGTGACTTGATGTCCGGCCTGACCGAAGCGCTCGGCGAGCATCACCGAGAGTTCGCCTGTTGAGCGATTCGTAATCACCCGAACCTTGTCGATCGGTTCGGTACTAGGGCCTCCGGTGATTACCACACGCATTTTAGAACTATAGTTCTGCATCGTGCATTTCCGCGAGGATTCTTGCCGCTGAAAGCTGGTAGGGCGAATTCGTCCCGCGAAGCGTCGCGAAGCGGGACAAATGAGCCTCAAGGGGCTAACAACATTTGCGGTTTAGGCTCATCCGCCGCGGCGTATTCGCCCTACCGTCATTCCTTAATTGCGCCGACCCCCGATCACACACGAACGAATCATGTTTGGTTGCGGCTACGCCGCGCTAGGAAAATATGTCGCTTCGGAAATGGTCGCAGCTGCCCAGCCTGCATCGCTCACAAATCTCCAGAGACCGGTGCGTGATGCAGGCTAGCTGCCGTCGAATTTCGCAGCGATATTTTGAAACTGCATCCCCCTTCTGTAAATTGCTGATGATGACACCACGAGCTGCCTCGCGAATTTTTACCGGCATGTACTCCGAGCAGGCGGTGGTTGAAGTCTCCAAGAGTCTTCGCAGCGACATTGGTAGTAATGCCTCGCTTGGGTTTTTGTTTGTGACTCAGGAATGGCGACCGCATCTGGAAGATACGTTGGAGTTGATTCGCTTGCACGCCCACGTGCCACAGCTCGTGGGATGCTCCGGTTGGGGTGTCATCGGTATGCGTTCGGAAGTGGAGCAGGAGCCAGGTTTCAGCCTACTCTTACTCACCCTTCCAGAGGACAGCTTCACCGTTCTTAGCTTTACCGAGGATCAGTTCGGTCAAGGCAACAACGGGATCGAGCTTTGGCCCGACGAGTCAGATTCTGCAGTGGCCGGAGTCCGTTCCTGGATCATTCTGGCGAATCCCTATTTTGGCGGGATCGAGGATTGGCTGACAGCCTGGAACGAGACTTATCCAGGTATTCCCATTTTGGGCGGAGTTGCCAGCTCTAAAAATTCTGAAACCTTCCTGTTTCGGGACAGTGGGTTGGCCACCGGTCCGATTCTCTTGGCTGGGTTTAGGTCAAACGTCGTCGTTAAGCCCCTCGTAAGCCAGGGATGCCGTCCAATCGGCGATCCTTCGCCGATTACGAAAGCCGAAGAAAACCTCGTTCTCGAGATCGGCAACGTCCCTGCCTACCAGAGCCTTGAGTCAGCTTTCCTGAGTATCCCAAGGGATGAGCGCTCTGCGATCCGGAACAATCTTTTTCTCGGTCTGGCTGTTTCAGAGTATATTGAGGATTTCAAACAGGGCGATTTTCTGATCAGAAACATTTTGGGTGCCGACCCGCAAGTGGGAGCTTTGGCGGTCGGCGCGTATCCCAGAGTCGGACAAACGGTTCAGTTCCAGCTTCGCGACTCGAAGTCGGCCCACGCCGATTTGTTGGACGCTGGTCATCGCATGGCCAAGAGTCTAACCGGGGCGTTGGGAATATTGCTGTTTTCTTGCGCCGGCCGCGGCCGAGGGCTGTTTCGGAGCGAGAGTCACGATGCGAGAACGCTGGCTGATGCCCTTGGGGATCTCCCGCTGGCTGGATTCTTCTGCAACGGCGAGATCGGGCCGGTTGGGGCGAGAACCTACTTGCATGGCTATACCGCTTCCGCAGCAATAATTTGCATAGAGTAAGATTCCCCTGGGCATAAGTCCTTGTGCTATAAGTACTTACGAATTTAAGAAGGCTCAGGTAAGAACCCCAGCAATAACAGTTTCGAAGACTTTCGAGCACCTTTAGGATGAGATGTCAGCTCGTCTGAGGGGGTGAAAGGGGGTGTGCTCTGCCCTCAAAAATACCCCAGGAGCCTCACCCCTTGGCCCCAGGATCGCGCCAGAGCCTGCCCCCAAGGTAGTGGGAGGCCCCCAGGGCTTTCGATCGTTCCCAGGGCCTAAGAAAGCTTGGGCAACATTTTTATAGGAAATGTGCTTGACGCACTTCTCCAGGGCGATTTCTGCGTTTACCTGCGTCTAGCTGCGTTTGGTTTTGCGTTCACCTACGTCTAGCTGCGCTTAGCTGCATCCTAAAAATCCCTCCATTTCAAGGGGTTATACTCAAGGGATGCTTAAAAACGAAATTGTCATCGAACGAGACCCCGAGCCTGCGCTGCGCCCGCGCTGGCTGCGCATCTCGACCGTGCTCAAAGTTTACTCGCTCTCCACGGTGCGGCTCTACCAGCTGCTCAACGCTGGGGAGCTTAAGAGTATTGTGATCAAGGATAGGGGCAAGAAGCGGGGAATTCGCCTGATCAATGCTGAGTCGCTGGAAGAATACTTCAATCAGAGATCCAGCACGAAGCTGGAGCCCATGCAGGTGCTGGCCTACAACCCGGATAACCCGGTCCGCGGTGGCCGGCCCCGGAAGAATAAGGAGGTCATGGTGCGCTCAGGGCAGAGTAAAGCCAAGGAGGTGAGCCTATGAGCCTGTGTTGTGTTGTGTGGACCACCGGAGCGCGGCCAAAGGAAGGACCGCGTCCCTCGCCAAAGAGACGCGGTCCCAAGAATCCTCGGTTTAACAACATCAAAACTAATCCCACTGGATATCAAAAGCAAGGCTTCCGCGAAGCCTGACGCCGTTATTCCGGTTAAGGAGGACTCACATGGACGTGAAAGCCAGCCAGCTGCCGCAGCGGGCGTTCTCGAGCGTCGCGCAGGAGCGCGGTTACTTCGCTTTCGCCCAGAAGGGAGGCTCCTTTGGCGGGGCAAACTAACCTTTCAGACCAAACAACCAAGACCAAACCAGAAAGACCATGACCTCAACCCATAACACACTCAACGAAGCGCCCGGTCAGGCCACCAATACCCGACCGGGCAAAGAACCAAACAATCATGAAAACTGTTTCTCCGAACATACCTGGCTCCGGTAGCCAGAGCAACCCACCTTTCGTTGAGCACATCACGCCAGCCAAGCGCAATCAACTCGCGCACTACCGGGGCTGGAGGCGAGGCTTTGTCGACTTAGCGATTGCTGACCACAAAGTCGGGGTCATTTCCATTCAGGGCAAAGACTACTGGGCCTTTCCCGTCCTCGATGGCCAAGGGCAGCTCGTCAGCGTCCATTATGAGCGGGGACGCACCGAACCGCGGTTTCTGTTCGAACCTAAGGGACATGGCGCGCCCCCCTTTGTCATCGGGGACGTAGCGAAAGCAGATATGCTCCATCTTACCGAAGGCGAGTGGGATGCGCTCTCGCTGGCTCAAATGCTGGACTTTTACACCCGGCCGGACCGGGAAAGCG
>JBAUZZ010000067.1:0-3872 GCA_049585495.1 Chthoniobacterales bacterium
GGGCCGCCCCGATTTCCTGCGCAATCACCTTGATAGGCGGGTGCTTGGCAACGTAATGCGGCCGGCTGGGAAGGGGGGACAGGGCAAGAAGTTTCAGCTCTCCGTAGTCCTCGAGCAGCAGGGGCTCAACCACAGAGAAAGATTGCGGCCGAAAGGAGGACACTATTTTCAGGCAGCTGAATTCACGTGTGGGGCCAGGATCGCCGGCGGCCGTCACCCTGACGAAGCAGAGCGGCTTGCCCTCGCGTAAGAGCAAAGCCGATAGCCCGGTTCGCTCGATTTGGGTTCGGTTATACAGAGCCCAGGTGTCGAACCGGCCAAGCCGCGCGCGCAAATGCTCGAGGACGCCGGGCCACGCCTCAAGTCCAACCGGCGGTTGCCACCGAAAGCGTCGCCCGGGCAGGAAAGACGGTCCGGCGAAGGAAGTCACCAGCCAGGCTAGCCGGAGCATCAAGGCGGCTCGCGGGCGGCAAGGCGTGTACATGGCGATCCCGGCCAGTGCGGCTTCGCGAGAGGAGGTGGGCACGCTGATATGATTTAAGCCAGGCGGGAATTGGACCCATCTTTCGGACATGGTCTCAGTGCGCGAGCGCTTGTGAAATTCCCAGGCCAGGCGCTTCCTCGGTCCCTTTGGTCGATTCGAAAGCCGATGCCGCAATGCGGGCGAGGAGAATCAATACGAACCAAACCAGATAGTCGATCAGGAAGCCACCTCCGGCGCTGACGCCATAGAGTACCATGTAAACCGCTGTCAGCGCGGCAACTACCCCGAGATCGGTTACATCCTCGGGAAGCTTGCGATATGAAACGAACTTAAAACAAAGCCTGATCAGGGCGATGCAGAAGACAAAATACAAAATCAGCCCCACCAATCCATACATGACCAGCAGATCGCTGATCAGGTTATGCGTATTCCCCCTCCGGAGCGAGATTTCCATCGCACCGTCCCACTTGTCCCTCTCCAGTGCAACCCGGTCCTCGTCCGAGTACTTATAAGTGCCGCGGCCGAACCAGTAGATCATCGGATCTGATCTCCATTCGTCGATTGCCCGATGATACAGGTCCTGGCGCCACTGAGTGGAAGCATCGATGCTTTCGCCCGCCCATTGCGCCTGGTCCATCATGGCCCAATAAAAGGATCGCTGGACGAGTGCCAGGTCCGGATCTGTTACTATCTGTTTGGAGAAGACATTAAGAAGGCAGAACCCAATAGAGGCCAGGATTCCCAGGCACCCCAGAGCAACAAACTTGCGGCGAATCACTAGAATAACCATCGAAAACGCTCCGGCCAATAAGATGGTTGCGCGACCCCCACTGAGGGTTGCCCCAAAAAACCCTCCCAACAGCAAAGCATAATACACCAATCGAATGCGCCCGGTCATTGTCGGACGAATGCGCGGAGACGTCAGAAAGATCACTCCGTAAAGAACGGCGGCCGGGGCAAGCAGGCGGAGCGAGTACGGGTTTTCGGTCAGGTTAAGTAACGGAATGAAAAGAGCTGTCTCGACACTATCGGGGGTGTCCTCGGCGAAGAGTCCCTGTTTAATTCCATAGAGCCGAATCGCGATGTTTAGATAAAGGCCGATCAATAGCAAAACGGCAACGACGTTGGCGAATCCCCGCTTTACGATAATGTCCCGTGGGCGAAACGAAAACAGCCACATCAACAGTATGAGCCCCGTGACCGAAAACTCAGACTTGATGGCATTGCCCAGCGCGTACTCATTGGGGTTGATGGGCAAGAGGTAATTCCAAACGAATCGCCCGATGGCGTAAAGCATCCACAGAAAAAGAGCCGCCCGGAAAAAAAGAAAAGCGTTGGTTCGAAAAAACGGGTGAACGGTGTCTTCCCGTTTCTGCCAGATCTGCGCGACGAAAGCGCCGAATCCGAGCAGGAAACTCAGCTCAAAACCGCCGAAGCTAAACCCTGGCTCAAAATTAAGATCCACAAAGCAGAACAGGAGAGCAAGCTGCCAGGTAAACTGGCGCACAAAGAGCAAGTAGCTGATGAGCCCGCCCCCCAGAAGAATGGCGCAGCCGAGTAAAATGCTGCCGCTACCAATCGCCGTACCAATCGCCGAAGCGACGAGGAGTCCCAGGAGTACAAGCAACCCGGGACGCACGGTCGTCCGGCTCCGTGGATCCAGATCACCCAAAGGCGTCGTCGGCGCAGTTTGTATTCGTTTCCGCACGATAAAATCTCGAGAGGGGGATCGGCGCAGATCAGCAGAAGTTTAGTAATTTTGCGGCGCCGGAGGCTTCGGCGCCGGAGGCGCGAAATATCAAAGCCTGGGAGCCTGTCGGATTTGAACGCGGAACTGAACGGTAGCCTGGTGATCTAGTCGGAAGCCTCTGGCCCTCTCGACAGGCTCCTCAAACTCCGCTTCGCGGAGGAATTCATTGAAAGGTCAGGCAATAGCGAGCGAAGAGGTGCCTAGTAGCTCAGCAAGGGCTGGCGGCGTTGGCTTGAAAATGGGCAAACTCGCGTCGCACCCTGGAAGGAAATTTTTCAGCCGGCTGGCAAGCGCCGATCAAGGGCTATAAGAATGGTAAAATTAACGCTCAACTGTGGACGGCATAGCGTCGATTCTAAGATCGACGGTATTACAAAGGTTTTCCAGTTATAGGTGCAAGATTAGGTTGTTTCTTCATATGGATTTTTCCAAACCCTCCCTTGGCCGCTCTCTCGGTCTTTATTTTGCCAGGCCCCTAAGCCGCATCCTGACCCAGCCGGGGATCTACCGGCGGGCCTGGTTGATCGATGTCTACTTTAATTTCCTCATTGGAAAAGGTGCGGGGACCGGTTGGGACATGGAGAACGAAATCAAGGCGGCTGCCGGGCTGATTTATCGCCGCAATCCCACTGTTTTCGACATCGGAGCCAATGTCGGTAAATGGTCGAAGATGTTGCTGGCGAAGCTGCCGGAGGCGAGGGTGTTCATGTGCGAACCATCGCCGACTAGTCAGGCTGAAATAAGGAAGCTGAATCTGCACAACGCCACGCTCCTGCCCCTTGCTGCCGGAGAACGAGCCGAGAAGGCAGTCCTGTATTCGAGCAGGGGCTGCGACGGCAGCGCTTCCCTGCACGCCCGGGTGGACACCTATTTTTCAAAGCGCACTTATGAAGCGATCGACATTGAGACGATAACCGTCGACGAGATCGCCGAGTCCAACCATTTGGATTTTATCGATTTCATTAAAATGGACATCGAAGGCCACGAGCTATTCGCCTTGCGCGGAGCGCAAAAATGCCTCGCTAACCGGCGAATTGGCGCCCTCCTTTTTGAATTTGGATTCGGCAACATCAACTCCCGGACTTTTTTCAATGATTTCTGGGATTTGCTCGCGCCTGATTTCCGGATTTACCGGATTACTCCCAGCGGCAAACCCCAGTTACTGGAAGAGTACTATGAAGACCTCGAGTATTTTCGGGGAGGCACCAATTATATTGCCGAGCTAAAATCCCATCCGTTGAAAACCGGGGGCGAATAGCCCGTCCCACCACTCAGGGATTTGCCCTTAATCCGTTGGTACTGACTCTGTGATTTGGACTAGTTTGTGGTGTTCCCACTAATCACCGGCGCCGTCCGGAAAGCTGCGGCGCCTGCTGGGGGCGTGCTGATTTGATCAACTACATAGTTAATTCGTGCGCCCTTTAATCCTCCTATGGTGAAAAACGTATTCTTCGTAATTCTGAGCCCGGCAATTGAACCGTCGGCAAATCCAGCTGGCGGAGGAGTCGTGCCGGCGGGCGCTATCTGAACACCAATCTCTCCAGCGCCGGCCACATTCGTAAAGTTGATGGTATTCTGAGCAAAAATAATAGCGCCGCTAAAACCATTCGTATGATTAATAACCTGCACCGGGCAACA
>JBAUZZ010000068.1:0-28524 GCA_049585495.1 Chthoniobacterales bacterium
ACGACGTTGGAGCTGAAGGTCGCGTATCACAAGCCGATTACCAAAGACACCGGACTCTTGCGCGCCGAGGGCCGCGTCCTTTCCTTCGGGCGGAGGGCGGCGTTCGCCGAGGCCAAGCTGACTGATATGCAGGAATTTGGCTCTTAACGAACACGTAGATTGCGCTGTGCACCAATAAAGGGGAGATCTCGACACTATGGCTGATTTGACCCGACCGAGTGGCGAACAACTCAAGCCAGGCTCAGGAGAGCCAGACTCCTTGCGGGAGAAGATCCGCATAATCCTGGACATCTCGATACCCATCCCCTCGTTCGTGAGTTCTTCGGCGAACAGCTGCGGAATCAGCGAACAGAGGCCTGGAAGGAATGCAATAGACGGCTCTATAACCATTATCGAACGCTTGCGCCCTCGCTGCTGGAAACCTTTCGGGACATGGAACCGCTCTTTTTAGCGGTAATCTGCGGTTGCAATGCCGGATTATTTCGCGAAGCGCTGCATGAAGTCTACATTGCGCGGATTCAGCGGGGAGATTCCTCCTTTGCAGCTAACGTTCTCGGAGCAAGAGGAGCGTTGCTTTTGGTTTTAGCTCGCTTTTTCGAATACGGACGCTGGGGTTCACCGGTGGAAACGGCCGTTGAAGGGCAGAATCTCACTACTGAAGATCAGCTCTTTATTCTTATGCAGGCGGGGTCCTATCTAACGGCCACGCGAGGAATGGCTGCACCAGAGGCCCGAATGTGTTACGAGCGCGCCGATCCCTTGTGTCACTCGCTTGGCCGTCCACTCCTCCTGTACATGTCACTCACAGGTCAGTGGCGCTATTCCCTCCATACTGACAAGATGTCTGCTGCGATGCGGATTGCCGAGCGAATTTACTCGCTGGCGCAAGAACAGAATGACCCGGCGCTACTGATTGGAGCCGATCGCGCTTTGGCATCCACGCTCTACTTTTCGGCTAATTTCGAGGCCTCACGACAATACGCGAAGCATGCTGTTCAGATCTGGCGCTCGGGAAGCGTACAGTCTTATGCGGAAGAGTACTATACGCCAGTCGTCGGCTGTCTAGTATATGTGGCCATGTCCGAATGGCATTTGGGAGAGATCGCCTCTTGCCGGAGGGCTATGGCAGAAGCAATCTCACTAGCAAAGGAGCTAAATGATGCCAACGCGTTAGCCTACGCGCTTGGTTGGGCAGCGGGTCTCGCGACGAATGAGCACAATCTTACTGAAGTGAATCGCTTGACGTCGGATTTGATTGAACTTTGCACGCGTCACAGTTTTGTACATTGGCTAGCGGCGGCAGCCATTTCGCGTGGCTGGTCGCGGAGCGTTTCCGGAGACAGCGCGGATGGAATTCGGTGGATCGAGCAAGGACTAAGAGATTATCGGGCAACCGGTGCGGTCCTGGGCATGCCACATAACCTGGCACGAAAGGCTCAGGCACTACATCTAGCTGATCGCACCTCAGAAGCACTTGAGACAATAAACGAGGCGGAAGCACTGGTTGAAAGCTCTGAGCAGCGCGATTGTGGTGCCGAACTGCACCGGCTTCGCGGTGTGTTTCTCGCGGCAATGGGTGCTGAGGAGACCCAAATCGAGGCTTCATTTTGCGAGGCCATCAGAACCGCTAAAGAGCAGAAGTCGGTTTCGCTAGGGAAACGCGCGGAAGCAACCTACGCGGAATACCGGCACCAAAAAGCGAGCGCTTCAGGAGGACGTAGATTCCGACTACCTCTTTGGTAAGTAAGCATCCGAGTAACCACATCTTGGGGAAGCTAGTTTTTGTTCTACCGGTCCCGTAGAACCTAAGTCAGAAGCAGAGAATCAGCTTGGAAGTAGCTACTCGCGTGCGATACTAGCCATTGTAGGATGTGTTATTCGTCGTGACTCTGACACCGTGACGAAAGGCGTACCTTCGCGTGGTTTAGGGGTTCCGGCGAGCACATTAAAACTGAAGGTCAGTTTGTGCTTCAGCCTGCCAGGTTCTGGTCTGCTGCAATGATCCGCACGGAAATGCAGGCCAGAAATCAATTCAAAGCTTCCACACTGAGGACTCAACAATGAATGCTGTCGAGGTTGTACAAAACAACTTCAATAACTGGAACCGTCACGATGCAGAAGCAATCGTCGCGGCGTTCGCTGAGGGGGGGACCTACAGTAACCCCAACCAAGATCAGCCATTTACCGGAGAAGCAATTGGCGATTTCGCCAAAACGGTTTGGACAATCTTTCCTGACTTCTCGCTCGACCTGATAAGTACCGGTGAAACTGGAGGGGGTCTCGTCGCACTCCAATGGGTGTACCACGGCACCAACACCGGCGCATTCCCAGACGGTACTCCTGCCACTGGTCGGCGCGTAACGTGTCCGGGAGCAACCTTCGTTCAGGTTGAGGGGGATAAAATTCGTTCGGAACGAGTGTATTTTGACCGGCTAGGAGAACATAAACAGTTGGGATTCATAAAAGACTAAGCCGCTTTTTGCCAGGGGCTGGAAGGGATAGCAACAAGATGATAAACTCGGCGGTCTCTAGATATCCGCGAGGAAGCTGAGCGAATCTAGACGCCCAGTCACGCGTCCACTGGGTGTGGCACCGGCTAACCTATCGATGATTTTTGGTAATGCCCAGTAGCCACTTCAGGTCAGGGGAAACTTCGTCTTTGTGCTTGTCGTTTTGAGTCTGCACGATAGGCGTCACGAGACGATGAGCCTAAGGCTCCATTCCCATCTCGCGAACTATTTCCGCTTGGCGCGTCGCCCAAAGATAGGGCACGATTCGATCTCTGGATTGCAGCGTCGATTTTCGCAAAGCTTGAATGAACTCCCACACTGACTTGCGTTCCCCGGGTTGCATCACCGATTGACGCAACTCTGCCTTGTCGCGCGTGTAGACGTGCATCGCCTCTCGAGCCCGCGATAAGCTGACATACCAGCCTTTTGCATCGGCGCCGTCCGGCAGCAC
Source organism: Chthoniobacterales bacterium (assembly GCA_049585495.1). Classification (GTDB taxonomy): domain Bacteria; phylum Verrucomicrobiota; class Verrucomicrobiia; order Chthoniobacterales; family JAFAMB01; genus JBAUZZ01. The sequence continues at coordinate 2,962 of JBAUZZ010000068.1, forward strand.
AACCACCTGATCGACCGTACGGCATTGGCTCGCATGAGACGTAATGCAGACGCCTTGATCGATGCGCGCACCATCCCGGCGCATTCGCCGGCCGTCACGCAGTACGAGCTCGGTATCGGTGACCTCCCGCACCCGGGCAATATCGTTGTTCTTGAACACGTGTTTCCCTTCCCTGAACCCTGCCGTAACTCGAATCTGATCTCCTACGCTGACCTGCATCATTGAGCAGACGAGCACGTCCCACTTACCCTTGGCAGATGGTTTGAATTGCCGGACTTGCCCATTGCGCTCGAGCGTAACGGTCTCGCAATTCGTTTGTCTCACGGTCCACTTCTCACCGGGCTTAAACCCTCGCGCCGTGCGGGTATGGAATCCGACCACTCGGCCACGCACGCAGTGTAAGAGGTCCCGGCAGGGTTCTGGCCCCAGGTCCATGCGCCGAAGAACGCTAACGTGGTAGTTCTCGAGTCCTATGGCGCCTTCAGCCTTGAGTCGCTCCCGCACAACCGAAGCGACCTTGCGTGCCTCCTCGTGGCGAGGAGAAATCATGAGCGACGTTTTGCCGGCCCGAAGCGCCTTGAGGTGCTGCTCGACCGCTCTTTCCCGCAGTGCTTCACTATCGGCGACCTCTTTAATGACTCCATGGTGCTCCAGCTTCTCCCAGCCGGCCTGGAGCCGGCCAGCCTTCAGGTCCTCGATCGCGGCCTTCAGTGCGGGCACCCTTTGCCTCAGGGTTTGGAGTAATTCCACATACCGGACGGAGCCGGACTGTTCGAGAATGCGCAGCGCACATCCCCGCGCTCGACCGATCTGTGCTGAGCGCTATCGCCAACCAGGAGGACCCTGGAATTATTCTCGCTTGCATGCTTCACGAGCCACAGCATTTGCGGGACGCTCAACATCGATGCTTCGTCAATCACAAGCAGGTCCGCCCCTTCCGGCCGTCCTTGGAATCCCTGAAACGTTCGCGCCGGGAATCCTGTTTTGCGTAAGTCCTTTACGCTGGCGTCCGTCGGAGAAAGGATGGCGACGCTCTTGCGCCTGGAGAACGCCGCTCCCGTCACCTGCTTGAGAAGATGCGATTTCCCCGCTCCGGCAATCCCAGAAACATCGATCACCAGGTCCCGTGATCCCAGTATGTGCTCGAGCGCCTTACGTTGCTCATCGGTGAGTTTCGCTACATCCAATTCGAAAGCTCGTCCTATCGGTTCGCAGGTATCCCATCCGCTCCGGACGAGATTCAGGAGCTGTTCTTCCTCAAGTTTCGCCTGCTCCGTGGTTACATGCGAAGCATCGAGCTGGATGAAACGGTTGCTCTTGACGTATCGCTCCACTTCTTCAACAGACAATTTACCGCAGGATCGTTTCAGGATTTCCGCCGTTAGCACCCGGTCGCGCGCTACGGAATGTTTGGCGAAGTAGGCTTCGACCGCCACCTCGCGCGGATTAATTGGCAGCTCGAGTTGAGGCCGCTCCTGTGCTCTATCTGGCGTTATCGAGTCCCACCGCTGCGGTCCCATTTGCTGACGCCAATTCTCGATCTCCGCCTTGCCGTGGAAACGCTTGGTTGTCTTGCTATCACGCTCTTGGTGCGCAATCCGCCTTTCCTCCTCCGGCGTTGATCCCCTCTGTTCAGACAAAGTGTCGATCAGCTCATTTCTCTTAGAAAATAATTCGACCTCTCGGTCTGTGATGCACGCCATTTCCCATTGATGCCAACCCCTATCCGTTCGCCGGAGCTTGTACCCGGACTCCATGAGCCTCTGTGCGAGCAGCGTATGAAAATATTCCTGGAAATAGCCTTTATCCGCGATAAGCCCCCTGAATTGGCCGGCTTTCCATCGGTTCTCCACTGGGTCAAATGTGGCGTTGTGCAGAAAACAGTGGACGTGCCAGTGTGGATCGCTCAGCCCGTTGATCGGTCGGGAATCGCGATGGAAGAACTTTGAATACAGCAGCTCGCCCGTCCTACGATCCTCGTGGACGCCTCCCTTCCGGACCTTGCACTCCATCTCGTGCCGGCTCGTATTCATACGTGCCGTTAGCCGCTTACCCGTCGTGGGATTCTGATTTCGCAGCAGTGCCACGAACTCTGACCGCTGCACCGGACCACGGAGTCCTAACCGTTTCGCTCCGCGTCCCGTCCAAATGCCCGGCTCTTTCATGAGGTAATCGCTCACAGCTAATTCGCGATCGAAGTACCGTTCCACCCCTTGGGCGCTACGGTTAACATCGATGTTTAGCATACTACCTTGTCAAAACTAACATAAGCAGGTAAACGCGTGCACCCTTACGCTTCGCTTAAGGCCGTAGGCGTCTCTCCTATCGCCTCGCGCTAAGTCAGCCAGGGAATGGAAATAATTGGAAGATTCTGGGCTTTTTGTTTCCAATCCTTTCCATTTATTTCCAATGTGCTCTGGATGGTTGAATCCATTTTTCGCCATTGTTCTCCAACCTTCTCCAGTGTTATGCAATCCTGTGTGCCGAGTTGGCGAACAATGGAGAAAAATGGCGAATTATCGTCCCTACGGAACGACAGATCCAAACGAGGCAGGTAGTTGTATTCATCGCCTCCCTTGCCGCGCGGCATTGTTGATAACGCTATTGTAAAGAACCACCCGCAGCTCCGATCCTGCAGCGCTTCACTACGCCTTCTCAAGTGCGAATCCGGCATAAACAGGCGCCTCCCGCGCGTATCCTCGGCCCGGGGCCCTCCTATTTATTCCGTTTCTCACTTGAACAGTCTACGCTCCGCGCTTTTAGAAGGTAGCTGTACTTTGCATTCGATAGCTCGTTGCTTGTTCCTCGCACCGACTGTCAAACGCAAAGTAGAATAGCTTATTTCATCGCAGAACCTAAGTTTACCGGTCAGCATGGTAGCCGATCCGTGCAGCTGACATGTTCACACGGCTTCCCGTTGGTTCTCCATAAACAGGTCGATCGACTCTCTATCAATAAGCCGAACCCCGCGCGCTGCGGCTTTGTGCGACTTCACGCAGATTGATTTAATTCGTCTTTCCGTAAGCAGCTCATAGAGCCGGGACCGGGAAAGACCCGAGTATTTTACCGCGCCGGGTACTCGGAGCCACCTCGGATTCAACGTCACAGGACCAGTATGAGTGTCCTGTTGGATTTCTGTAGTTAGCATGAGCCTAACATAACAAAATGGTTAGGCCGCGGTTAGTCGCATTTTTTGTACCTGTGTGACCCGATATGCGCCTTATTGCGCCGTCTTGTACCGGTAGTTCGGTTCGAAAATGGCGAGCTAGGCTGTCAAATGAAAAGTTAATTAAATTTGTCAAAATCCTGAGATTTTCTGAAAGGGTTTGCTGCGGTTACCAGAAATACTTGCAACGAACCTCTCGTGTTCACGCCCTTGAGTGGCCCTGCAATACAGGATTCTGCAATCTTTAAAAGGTGAAATATCTGTTCTTTCGAACAACCGTTGCTTTGAGGAATGGGCGACAGCTTTGGTGCCTTGCTGCACCTGCAGAGATTGCGTCCGTAGAGCGTCACGCTTGCCTGGATTTCGCTGCGGCGCAAAGCGATTACGCGCTCATTAAGGTGTCGTGAAGTTCCTGGTCGACAACCAGCTTCCGCGTGCTCTGGTAACGCTTCTGGAGAATCTGGTCAGCATGCTGTGCATGTCCTTGATATCAAACTTGGGTGCGTTGATGACCTCGCCATCTGGACGTACAGAGACGGCTATACGCTCCTTTCTAAAGATGCCAGACGTTTCATCACGTCTTCCAGCGAATTTTTAGGCTCGTTTTCCGCGGACCGGATTCCTTCGTCCACAGCCGCGAGGAATTCGGGGCTTTCTTCGATATCCTGAGCATCAAGCCAATCCCGTAGCTCGGCACGCTCTTTTGGCGCCAGCTTTTTGATCGCTTGTCGGATTTCAACTAAACTGCTCATAGCCTGAGAGGATATTCGAATAGGCCTCCCTGAGCAACGGTCAGATCCGACCCAAGTTTCTCTCTCCACTTGGCCTTTTTCGGCTGCTATATTCAGCGTCTGAATCATGACAGTCATCGAGACCATCATGCGCAACCTTCAAAGCCTGTCGCTCCGGGAACAGGTCCAGGTGGCCCGGTATGTGCAGCGACTCAGTGAAACCGCTCGCCGTAAGCGCGCGACCGTATTGCGTAAGACTCATGGCGGCCTGGACGACGCTGACGGCCGAGCGTTCGTCGAAGCGTTAGCCGAATCTCGCAAAATGGAGGCGCATGGCTGAGCGCGCCAACGGAATACTCCTAGACACCAGTGTCGTGGTTGCGCATCTATAACAGTGCGACCCGTAAATTGAGCGCTGGAGATTTTTCACCTTGCCACCCGGGTGCGGCGGATGCGTCGGCGAGTTTGTTCGTCTAGTTCATCCCGTACGATGGCGGCAAGCTTGGCGACTGCTTTTGCCTCCGTATGACCGTGGCAAACGGCGCCATACGGAAAGAATTGGGGACAATAGCCAATGAAAGCCGCGTCTTCATCGGACCATTCGATCCACATCGTGATTCTCTTACTTTCGCTCATGGGACCGGATAATGTTCCTGACTCGTTCATGGGCTTTCCCTTTGACCGCATTCCTGACTTGGTTTTCAAGGTAGGGTTTTGCGTCGTCGTTTTCATGACCGGGGATCATGACTGAGCCCGGAAAAGTATCATGCTTAAATTTCCGGTGCGACCCCTTTCCGCCCGACACTTGACGCCAGCCGGCGGCTTTTAGGTCTTGAATGAGTTCTCGAATTTTGCGAGGCATCGGGAAATCGAACAAGCTCAGACCAAATCGGGCAGCCTGGCCGCCGCGCTTGCCAGCGCCTCTTTCCCGACCGCGACGTAGAGTTGGTGAACTTCCTCGCTATCGTGCCCAATCAAGCTTTGCACTACGGCCGCCGGAACGCCGGCTTCGTGAAGCAGCGTAGTAGCTGTGCGGCGCAAACTGTGGAACGATAGCCCGGCCGCCTGACGTTGGGCCGATCTGCCAATGCCACGGGATCGGTGAGCTTGTTTTTCCCGAATCCCAGCATCCGCCAGCAGATCAATAAACTGGCGCGATAGACCGCCTGACTTACCTTGCCGCTCGACAACTGCAAAAGCCCGAGGGTGAAGCGGCGTACTTAGGTCGTCAGTCGACGGCAACCCTTCCAGATATCGGCGTAGGGGTGCGGCAATCGGCAGAATCATCACTTTGTCAGTCTTCCGGGTTGTGAGCCTAATTTCACCCCTCACCAGATCAACGTTACCCCAGCGCACCGTTGCGACATCAGCGAGCCTTTGCCCGGTGTACAGGCCAAAAAGGATCATGCTTTTCCACTCTGGATCAGCGACATCTAGAACGGCGCGAAGTTCGTCGAGCGTGAACGACCGCTTTGTTGCCAGCATAGTTTTGCTCTGTGCTCTTTTGACAGACGCCGCTGGATCTTCGACGATCACATCGTCCTCGCGCGCGCTTTTGAACAATGTCTTGACCGCCCGCAGGTCATGGTTCGCAGTCTTCGCGGATACTTGGGTTAAGAGCCGATTCCGGAAGGCAATGATGTCCGCCTTAGTCACTTCACTGAGCGGTGCGTCCGCCTTCGGACCCAAGAAATCCAGGAGCTTGCCGAGGCTATTCTGGTAGAAGGCGAGGCTTGCGGAAGCAATCTCGGGCTTCTTGGTCGCCAGCCAATCTACGACCCTGGACCGAATCGTGACGCGAGAGATCGTCTCTCCGGTCATTTCCTCGTGAAGACGCTCGATGACTTTTTGCGTTTGTAGCAGTGTCCGCTTTGTTCGTGCCGCCGCTTCGTAGGTGTCGGCGATCTTCCGTGCTTCCCTCCTGTTCGATGTCCCGGTCGAAACGCAGCGACGTATTCCGTTCTTGTCGCGGAACACAGCAGCGTAGTTTTTTGAGTTATGGCGTTTCCAGACCCCGGCCATGTGATAGCAGTAGTGATAGCATCCAGAACCATCCCGGGCAATCCGAGATTTGCCACCTCCCTGGGAAACAGCTTAAAATGGACATCTTCGGACGGCCCCGGAAAGTATTTGGGGTAATCGGGGGTTCGATTCCCTCACCGTGCACCATGCTGATTGCGAAGGACTTACTCACGATGGCTTACGAAGGTAATAACATTAGCAATAACCTGTCCTTCAGTGTCCATACCTATCCTGCAGCTTCTTTCGGGCCTTTGTCGTTTTGGTTTTAGAGGTTTTAGGGCTAGTTCAGAGCGGAAAAACGAAGCCGACTGCAAGGACACTACTCGGCTAGGGTATGCGGTCTCGTTTGCGTTTTGACCTTTGGGAAGTGCAATCTGGAGCAGAAGTTTGAATTACCGCTGCAGAAGAAGGAACACCGGGAACTTACCCGAGCCGGCGCTTCTCAGATTATGACTCTGAACTGGCAGCTATCGGGAATGATCGACGAAGTCGACAATTACGAAAAGCATGTGAAGCCGGAGGAGAGATTCCCAAGATCGGCAACGAGTCTCTTGATGAATATTTTCTCTGCGCTCGCAGAGTGCCGGGGTGGCTGTGGATCGTTTCTGCGCATCTGCTGTAAAAGATATCCTCAAATGAAAAAATGTCGCCGAGCGGGCGCTCGGCTCCTTCGAAAAGGTCGCATCGACCGCTTTGCAACGGTAGCGGATGTCGTCGACCACTTTCCAATGGGCGGCCCGGCGTGCTCGAGCTTGGTAAAATCACCGGTCAGGCTCCTAAGGGCAAGCAAAGATGCCCTTAGGGTCGTCACCTTTGGCTCAAGCGAGCTTAGACTCAAACGCATACCCAACAGCGTGGATACCCTCGCACCGACAAGCCGTTTCGTAAAAGCGATCAACACGATCCCGATCACGCCCAGCATCCCGTATCACACCATCATGGGCGATCGGGGCAGAGGCGATGCGCCGAATTCTTCAGACGGCGTTGTGCCATATTGGAGTTCGCATATGGAGGGAGCAAAGTCCGAGCTTATCGTCCCCTCAGGTCACAGCGCGCATCAGAACCCGAAGGCCATCCAGGAAGTTCGCCGTATTCTCATGCTCAATGCGGAGAATCGGAACCGGGGCAAAGCTCCCGCAAACGACCCGTAACATTCCGGCCGCAAGTTTTGGTTGACGGTAGGTGACGATCTATCTCGTTGCGGTAGCCACCATCTAAGTCACTTTACCGGTGTAGCATTCGTGGCTGGCTCTCCGATGCGCGCGGGCACGGCGCTGCCGGTCGATAAGGGGCGGCGACGCCCGTGCTGCTATTTACCCAACTGTTACCGCTTCCTTGGCCGCCGCAATAGCGTACTCCCGGTTCAATCGAGAAATAAATGTTGCGCTGATCTCAGCGGGGCAAACTGCCTCGCACTCATAGTGGTTGGTGCAATTGCCAAAGCGCAGCTCGTCCATTTTTCGTACCATGCCGAGGACGCGCCGGCTCCTGTCCGGCTCGCCCTGGGGAAGTAACCCGAGGCGGGAGACCTTGGCCGCAACAAACAACATCGCCGATGAGTTCGGACAAGCCGCAACGCAGGCTCCACAACCGATACAGGCCGCCGCCTCCATCGCCAGATCTGCCGCAGTTTTTGCAATCGGAATCGCGTTTGCGTCCGGCGCTGAACCTGTTCGGACGGGGATGTAACCACCGGCTTCGATCAAGTAATCGAAAGCGCTCCGGTCGACGACGAGATCACTTACGATTGGAAAAGCTGCAGCCCGGAACGGTTCCACCCAGATCGTCTCGCCATTCTTGAAGCGCCGCATATAGAGCTGGCAGGTGGTCTTGGCTTCTCAGGGTCCGTGCGGGATGCCGTTAATCACCAGCGAACACATGCCGCAGATGCCTTCGCGGCAATCCGAATCGAAGGCTACCGGCTCTTCGTTCCGCTCGATCAGGCCTTTGTTTACAATGTCCAGCATCTCCAGAAACGACGCCTCTTCAGGTACACCTTCGCCTCGTACTCGGTGAACTGGCCCGCAGAAGAGGCATCCTTCTGCCGCCAAATCTTGAGTTTGAAGTTCACTTGTAGCTCCTCTGGGCGAGCTTAACGTTTTCAAAGACCAGCGGCTCGACGTTCCGTACAGGGCGGGAATCCGGATCGGTGTGCTGCCATGCAGCCACATTGCAAAATTCATCATCATTCCGCAGCGCCTCGCCTTCCGGAGTCTGATGCTCGACCCGAAAGTGGCCTCCGCACGATTCATTGCGCTCAAGGGCGTCAAGACACATCAACTCGGCGAATTCGAGAAAATCAGCAACGCGACCTGCATGTTCCAGTGCTTGGTTAAACTCCCGATCTTCCCCCAGCACATTGACATTTTCCCAGAACTCCTGGCGTAGTTCCGGGATCGCCCGAAGCGCTTCTTTCAAGCCATCCGCGTGACGAGCCATTCCGCACTTGTCCCACATCAAAAGGCCCAGTTCGCGATGAAAGGTCGTGACCGTCTTCCGGCCTTTGATGCTCAAGAGTTTCGTGGTCCGGTCGCATACCTCTTTCTCAGCGGCTTTGAACTCGGGGCGCTCAACGGTGACCTTCTTGTTCATCTGCGTCGCCAGGTAGTTCCCGATCGTATAGGGCAGGATGAAATACCCGTCTGCAAGTCCCTGCATCAGGGCGCTTGCGCCAAGACGGTTCGCGCCATGGTCCGAGAAGTTGGCTTCCCCCAGCACGTGGAGTCCAGGGAGATTACTCATCAGGTTGTAATCTACCCACAGTCCGCCCATCGTGTAGTGAACCGCCGGATAAATCCGCATCGGAACTGTGTATGCATCTTCATTGGTGATGTTGTGGTAAATGTCGAAGAGATTGCCGTACCGCTCCCGAACCACGTCTTTGCCGAGACGCTTGATTGCTTCGTTGCAACGCAGCCTCCCTACAAAACTCGGTCGGGCAAATGGCTTTGGGTCGAGGGTCGAGAATAGTCACAACTCGGCCCGTTTCCGGCCCAACGTTCCGCTCTGTTTGCGCCTTGGTTGGCAGCGCCATTCGCTTGAAAAAAAGCTTGGCCGGCCTAATCAAATTCGGCTATCGGACTTTAGGACAATATCGGCGTTTGCGTTATTGGGCTAAGGTTATACGTCGCTGCGATGACTTCTCTTGCCGTCTTCGTCTCGCTTTTATTCCTCTACAGTCTCCTCTCGCGGCGCCTGGAGCAGACGATCGTCACCGCACCGATCATATTCACTGCTGCGGGAATGCTTATGTTTCCTGCCCTGCCGGCGATCCTTAAAGCCGGCGTTAATGCGGAAGTTTTGTTCCGGCTTTCCGAAACCGGGCTGGTGCCGCTCCTTTTCACGGATGCCAGCCGCACGGACCTGAACGTGCTGCGAAGTATCGGAAACCTCTCAATCCGGTTGTTGAGCGCCGGGATGTTGCTTACGATCCTGTTTGGTGCAGTTGCCGCGCGACTTGTGCTTCCACATCTCTCCATTTGGGAAGCGGGAATTCTGGCTGCCGTGCTCGCTCCAACCGATGCCGGCCTTGGGCAGATCATTGTGAACAGCCCGCGCGTGCCGATGCTCATCCGCCAGACACTCAACGTGGAAGCCGGCCTTAACGACGGCCTGTCGGTTCCGTTTCTCTTATTCTTTATTGCCCTTGCCGCAGCAAGGATCGAAGGCCCCGCAGCGAGCTTAACGCAGTTCATCGTGGAACAGCTTGGCTACGGCGTGCTTGTCGGCGGAGGGATTGGCCTCATCGGCGGGTGGCTGCTGGATCTTGCGCGCCGCAGAGAGTGGATGGCAGAGTCGTTCCTACAAATCGGCGTAGTCGCGCTGCCGCTACTCTGCTTAGTGGTGTCCAAAATGGTCAATGCGAGCGCGTTCATCGCGGCTTTTGTCGCCGGCCTGACGACACAGATCGGATTTAAGGAAGCCGGTAAGCACAGCGTCGAGTTTGCCGAGGAATGGGGACAACTGCTCAACTTCGCTGTGTTTTTCCTTTTCGGTTTGGCGGCCCTGCGCGCTCTGCCGCGGTTCAGTCCGGCATTGGCACTGTACGCGGTTCTCAGCCTGACGGTGGTGCGGATGGTGCCGGTTGCGATCGCGCTCATCGGCACGCGTCTGAGTCTGGCCAGCGTGGTCTTCATGGGCTGGTTCGGCCCGCGTGGACTGGCGTCCATCGTTCTAGGGCTGGTTTATCTGGAGCAGGAAATTCATTTGCCGGGCGAGGCAACGATCCGGCTCGCGGTTATAGGAACAGTGCTGCTCAGCATTTTTGCTCACGGGTTGAGCGCAACGCCTGGTATCGGTCTTTACAAGCGCAGGATCGCATCGCTGGACCCCGCCGCGCCGGAGTTCCCCGTGGGGCAACAAGTAGAACGGGGACAATCATAACAAAATCGCTTTAGTCGCGCTAAAGCTGATACTGCCGGAGGGACGAGCCCTTCCTTATACTCCGAAGACTTATATCAACCGCAATCACCCTCATCAACGGCAATCACCCCTCCCAATGCGGCATCCCATTCCTCACTGCGTCCAACGAATTTTAGATCGAGCTGAACCTCAGGTACCCACCCTGGCCATTATCGCCTTGTCAAATCGGACCTGCAGACAACGAATGAGCGCCTCGGAAGCGCTGGGATGAACCATGGCCAGGCCAGCAAGCTGAGCGACAGATAACCCCGTGCTGAGGGCCGTGGCTGCCAAATTCACAATTTCGGCGGCCTTCTCGCCGACAGCCTGGCACCCGAGTAGCATCTTTGTTGCTGGCTGCACGACCAGCCTGATTCTTAGGGGCTCGGGATCAACGACGCTTCGGTCGTCATCTGTCACCAGATGTGCTGTCTCGTCTAATACTTCGATGTCATGGCCCGCGGCAATTGCCTCTTTTTCAGTCCAGCCGACAGAGGCGACTGGCGGATCGGTATGGACACAGCGAGGAACCCAGCGCAGATCGAACCGGGCGGATTTTCCGAGAATGGTTTCGACGGCAACTCGCGCCTGAGCGAAAGCCACACTATCAAGCAACGCCAACCCGTTAACGTCGCCGACCGCAAACACATTTGGCTGCGTGGTCTGCATCTTTTCATTCACTGGAATGAACCCCTCGTCGGCGATTTCGAGCGATTTCAGGCCCAATTCTTCGACGTTCGGCTTGCGTCCAGTCGCAACGAGTGTGAGGTCTGGTGACGTAATGGTACCGTCCTGTAGATTGAAAGCCGGGCGTATCGTCCAGGTTTCCGGAGCCGGCAAATCGATCTTGGCATTTAGGTGAGCAGTTACGCCGTGTTTCTCCAATGAATCGCGGATCTGGCTTCCGGCGGCGCGGTCCCAGCTCGGAAGCAAGTTTTCTTTCTCCTCAATCAGGGTCACTCGGGCGCCCAACGTTCGATAAATTGAGGCGAATTCGCAGCCAATGTAGCCACCGCCAATGATCAGGAGATATTCCGGAATTTGGACATTTTGAAGCATCTGGTCGCTGTTTAGAATCTTCGAGTCCTTGACGCTCGAGAAAGCTGGCCGCGAGCCGGCTGCGATAATGATGTGTTCTGCCGAAACTCGATCTCGAGTCCCGTAAGGATCGCTAATCTCTACTTCATTCGGATCCGAGAACTTAGCGATCCCGAAGCGGATTTGAACACCTGCTGCTTCGAGCGTTCGGCTAAGATCTTCGGCAAGCCTGACGCTGACACGTCTCTGCGTGTTAATCCAATCGGCCCATCCCGTTTCTAGAAGATCGACCGAAAGCCCGAAACGGGAGCTGTTTTCAGATTTTTGATAGTGCATCGCACATGCGCGCAATGCTCGGATGGCGTAGGCGCCGCAATGAAAACAAGTTCCACCGAGACTTTGCTTTTCGACGAGCAAAACGCGCAGCCCCGCACGAGCAGCCAGAATGGCGGCATCCTTGCCGCCAAGACCCGGATCCAATGACGATTAGCTGGTATTGATGACTCATATGTTGGTGTCCTTATCAAGACTCACCAGCCCGCAAAGTCGCACGGTCGGTAAATCGACGTGCGCATTATTTTTCGGTTTTCAGTAAACATGCGAAGCGGGTTGAGTTATTACTGTATGAGGCCGCAGACAGCGCTGAGCCGGCTCAGATTATCGTTCTCGATCCAGAAGCAAATCGGAGCTATTTCTTCTGGCACGTTTTTGTCGAGGGCTTGCCCGCCCGCACACACTATACTTGGCGCGTAGATGGTGGAAAAGAGCTCGTTGACCCGTGGGCTAGAGCCCTGACCGACTCCGTTTGGACTCGACGGCGCGCCATTAGCGGTGGAGACAGCGGGCATACTTCGATTCGCGGTCTGGTCGCGGCAGAAAGCGACCTTTTGCGCGTAAGGGTGGGGCAATCGGTAAGATCATGACTTTGTCTGTCTTCCGGGTTGTAAGCCTAATTTCACCCGTCGGCCAGCCTTTGTCCAGTATATAGACCAAAGAGGATCATGCTTTTCCACTCAGAGTCGGCCACGTCTAAAACAGCACGAAGCTCGTCGAGCGTGAATGCCCTTTTTGCCACTGCGGCTTCTTGCTGCACGCCCTTCACGGGGGCAGCTGGGTCTTCTGGAATCACATCATCCTCTCGAGCACTTTTGAAGAACGACTTGACCGCTCTGAGGTCATGATTCGTGGTTTTCGCAGACACCTGGGTCGAGATTCGATTCCGAAAGGCAACTACGTCTTGTTTCGTGACTTCGGTGATCGGGTGATCGGCGCGAGGTCCTAGGAAATCCAGAAATTTGCCGAGACGGTTTCGGTAGAAGTACAACGTGGCGGGTGCGGTTTCCGGCTTCTTTGTTTCCAGCCAGCTCGCCACGCGCGACCGAACAGTTGTCCGAACTATTCGTGCACCCGATAACTCCTCACGCCACTGGTCAAGCACAGTTTGAACTTGCTTCAGAGTGCGCCTGCTCCGCTTAAAGCATGGTTGCCACATTGTTCGGAGACGCTTTCCAGTCCATTTCGCGCTATGCTATCCCGGTTACGTCTAACTTCCCGGAGATAACGCACTTGGTATCAGCGCCTAAGGCATAGGCGTAGTACTCCAGGGCAAAGCCTAGAAAACGCTCTTTCGCGCACACGGGTATATCATTTTCACTTGGTTAGGAGTGCGCGGACCGTCTGCTCGAGAACGGCGTTACCCAGCAGTTGGAACAACTCGGAAATGCAACCCATGAAAATAAGAGGAGCTCTCCGGACTCCATTTTCTCGAATTTCGGCGGTCATAGTTTTCTCCATCAACGCTGATGCCTGTCAAGCTAGCGAGGCGATTGCTCTAACTGACTCGGGCTTCGGGAAAGTTAGGTGGGCAGGCTTACGGCTAACCGCCACCGCGGCAGAACGTCTAGTGCAGAACCTCCAGTAGAGACAGGTGGCGATAAGGAACGCAGAGCCCACTAAGATAGCGCTGATGCCGCCAACCATCGCGACGAAGCTTCCGCCGGCAAAATCATTCAGGTCAGCCTGATGCCGGTTCGCTATGATCAGCGTCCCGAAGATCGAGAAACCGAAGGCTTGACTGATCAGGCTCAGTCCAGTCGCGATCCTCTCCAGGCTTTGTCGCTTGAGCAACCGGTCGGCCATTCGGGCTTTCGACTCTGATGCTTGAGCGAACCTGAGACTGAAATTGGAAGTGGCGTCCATAGCGTTTGGTCTTTGTTTGTTAGGCGGCTCAGGGATTTCCGCCTTGCTATGCTCTACAAATCGATTCTGGGTTCCCAAGTGTCAGCGTTGACTAAAAAAAGTGAAAAATTCTCGCTGATCCGTTAATCTTGACCGATAAGCGGGTTCCCGATGAGAGTGGGCGACAGCTCGGTGGGAGGTGAGGCGCGCCAATTTCACACGACGCGTTGGACGCTGGTCATGGCTTCGGCGGTCAATGAATCGGGCGCTCAAACCGCGATTTCAACACCTGGGGCTTTCGCTGGAACACCGGAGTTCGCCAGTCCTGAGCAATTCGCTGGAATCAGTGCGGACATCCGGCCAGATCTTTATTCACTCGGCGTGACACTCTGGGAGATGTTGACGGGCAGGACTCCATTTCGGGGCACGCCTGGCGAGGTGATGTACCAGCATCAGCACACGCCGTTACCGCTCGAACAACTCGAAGATGTCCCACAGCCATTGGTCACTTTACTTGAAGTGCTCCTGGAGAAAGACCCAGCCCGGCGCTTCCAGAACCCGGCCGATCTTCTGAAGGCGATGGCGACTGGTTCTGGACGGCCTGGAACCGCTCCAGAATCCGCCTGGTCCACAAGAAGGACGGTTGCGTGAACCTTCCCTCCAGGCGCTTTTGCGTGAACGCGCTGCCTTCAATAGGGGGCTTTGCGTGATTACCACGCGGACGCCGATCGCTGATATCGCAGATCATGAACTCACCTCAGCCCTTCGTCGTGACCTGGACCAACTATCCAGCCGGGGCGAAACTGCTCCGAGCGCTGGGCGTCAATGGACATGAGGCGGAGCTGCGCAGTGCCAGTGACGAGTTCGGTGGCCACTGTCTGGCTCTCACTCTGTTGGGCAGCTATCTGACTGATGCTTACACCGGAGACATTCGTTGCCGTAGCGAAGTGTCAGGACATCTTGCTCACGACGTACGACAGGGTGTCCATGCCCGAAAAGTTATGGAATCTTACCAAACCTGGTTTGGAGAGGGCCCGAGGTGTCGGTTCTACGCATGTTAGGCCTATTTGATCGACCTGCCGATGAAAAGGTAATTGGAGTCTTGCTGAGACCGCCCGGCATCACCGGCCTGACAGAGCCATTAATTGATTTGAGCCCGACCGCGTGGCGCACGATTCTAGCCAAGTTGAGAGCAAGGCTCCTGGCTGGACAAGATGCCCATAATCCTGGACATCTCGATACCCATCCTCTCGTTCGTGAATATTTTGGCGAACAGTTGAGGACTCACCGAGCAGACGCTTGGAAAGAATGCAATAAGCGGCTCTATCACTATTATCGAACGCTCGCGCCCCAGTTCCCGAATAATTTCAGGGACATGGAGCCACTTTTCTTAGCCGTCATCTGCGGCTGCAATGCCGGTTTTTTTCTCGAAGCGCTACATGAAATTTACATTCCGAGGATTCAGCGGGGAGATCTTTACTTCGCTGCTAATGTCCTCGGGGCCAGAGGGGCATTGCTCTTGGTTTTAGCTCATTTCTTCGAACACGGACGGTGGGAGTCGCTGGTTCAAATGGGCGGCGCGCGGCAGAGTCTCACTGCGGAAGATCAACTCTTCATTCTCATGCAGGCAGGGCTGTATCTAACGGCCACGCGAGGATTGGGAGCACCGGAGGCGCGCACCTGTTACGAGCGTGCAGAGCCCTTTGTGTCATTCCCTTAATCGTCCCTTGCTCCTGTATTTCGCATTACTGGGTCAATGGCGCTATTCCCTCATGACGGACAAGCTCACTGCAACGATGCAGGTTGCCCAACGAGTCTACTCACTGGCGCAGGAGCAACCGGTGCGGTGCTATCCCTGCAACGTCTCGTGGGACTAAAGGCCGAAGCTTTGTATCTCGTGGATCGTACCTCTGAAGCTCTTGAAGCAATAAACGAGGCGCAATCACTCGCTGAAAGAATTGAGCATCGGGATTACGGCGCCGAACTGCACCGACTGCGCGGTGTCTTTCTCGCGGCTTTGGGTGCTGAAGAGACTCAAATTGACGCTTCGTTTTGCGCAGCCATCAGAACAGCAAACGAGCAGAAGTCGGTTTCACTCGAGAAACGCGCAGAAGCGACCTATGCAGAATACCGCCGCCAAAAAGCGATCGCGTCAGGAGGACGTGGATTCCGACTACCTCTTTGGTAACTTCTTGCGATTCACTGGGTTTCGTTCAATGGACGAGACGAACCTAAACCGGCGGGTTGGATCCTGGCCCCAATTCCGAAATTCGGCGGCGACAGAGCACCCGTTTTTCTGGCCGGGCTGATTTTCCTTTCTTCCTTTCCTACAGTGCATAGTCACCCCAATACCGCTGAATCTCCAGGGTTCGAACCAATCGTCCACACTCCTCCAATGCTTCGGCAGTGGCGTGATAGCGATTTACCAGCTCAAACATGCGGACAGGCGCCTCCAGCTTCTGGCCTGTTAGAATCCGCCCCTGCCGAATCCTTTCGACTGCCTGATTCATCTCGGCCAGCGCGCCTTGGACGCCCGGCAACTCCCGCCGGCAATCGCCGCGCCGGAAGCATTCGGCGAAAGCGTCTAGCACCTGTTTAAATTCGATCTCCAATCGCTCGAACTGCGGGCGCAGAATTGTTTCCGTGATCTCGGGCAGGATCCCCCGGCGAGAAACCAGCTCCGTGGCCTGGACCACCAGCGCCTGCAGCGCACGAAGAAAGGCGGCTAGCTTGCTCCTTTCTTGTTCCGAGCACCCGGCGAATCGAATTTTAGCTGACGCCTGCAGCGCTTCCAGCGGCAGAATTGCCAGCTGCGTTCGAATCCGTTCCTGGTAGGGATCTCCATCCAGCAACGCTTTGAGCCGTGCCACTATCGCGAGCAAGTCATCGCGGAGCACCGTTTGAGGCAAGACCGGCCAGATGAGTCGCCCAACCGCTGCGGCGATCACCATTCCGGCTATCAAACCGAGGAATGAATCAATGATCGTTTGTGACGGCACTGGCACTTGCGGATTGAGCCCGACAAAAACGCTGATGGATAAGTTCACGACTTGCGTCCAAAAAGTGAGCCCGGACAATCGAGCAGTCAGCAGACCGAACCCAAATAGAATCAAGAACAATACCAGGTTCATGACGACATAGTCCGCCAGAAACGGCGTGGAAAGAAGAAGCAGAACCGTGAGGGCTGCAAAGCAGAGCGCTGCCCGGAAGGCATTCTGAAAAGCTCGCAAATCGCCCGTTCCGCCCGCACGCAATGTTGGCCGGCCAAGAATCGTGAAAGTGTACGCCGCCAATGGAATTGAGGCTGGGCCAGGTGGATTGACCCACTTCAGCAGAAGGATTGAAATTACGGCGGCTAAACCGCCCTTGACGCCTGTTTTTACCCAGAACCAGTCAATGGTCGGAAGAAAGTCCCACGAGGGCTTAGCTTCCGGCAACGCTTGGCCTAAGCGAGGCAACCCCTCCGCCAGACTACGAACCTCATTCAAATCATCTCGAATCGAGCGTAGCACCGCGAAATGTCCCAAGAACGCGATCCCAGTTTCGAGGGGCACAGTAAGAAAAACGCCCCGATCGCGAATCTCGTTCACCTTCGCCTCGAACGCCGCAAACGCCTCGTTCAAGCGGCTTGAGCGCAATTTTTCTCCTGGACGATGCGGGCCGACGAGAATCTCAAACTCTTCGGAGATGGCTGCCGCCACAAGCTCGAGTTCGTTTTGCACTTGCCCAAGAATCGGAACCTGTTCCTGACGACGCCGCCTCAGGTCGAGCGCGGAGTGAAAAAGGTTGGTGAGAGATACCAGGAACGCATTGTAGTTCGAAAGACGCGCACGAAAGACCGTGCTCTCGCGCGAACCGGCCTGGAGGAGATTGTTGAGTACTGACAGCTGTTGGCCAAAGGCCTGATGAATCTGTTCAATCTGGGCGGAGGCTTCTTTCCCGTGGAGGTAAGCCTCGGTCTCCGTCGAGACGAGTTGGCTTGCCCTTTTGAGCGCGGCGCGCCCAGCTTCGAGAAACTCCTCTCGCGCGTAGCGCGGCCAGAGTACCGTCGTTACAAGGAGTGAACTAGTGGCCCCCACCAGTATCTCCAGCGTCCGGTTCAGTCCGGTCTGCCAGACCTGAGCAGGGGCGTCAACTCCATACGTTGCAACAGAAACCATGGTCAGAGCGACCAAAAAATAGGCATAAGGGACCTGACTCGCGGGGAATTGCCCGAATTTATAGCTGCAGAAAGCCACGACGAAGAAGAGTACCGTCAGGAAGATCACTGGTGTCGAGGTGTAGTCCCCTACTAACCAGATTCCGAGCAGGGCTCCCCCAATCGTACCCACAACCCGGAGGATCGCTTTTAAAGTGACCGAACCAACGTAATGCGAGTTCATCATCACCAGGACGGTGAGGACAGCCCAGTTCGGATGCTCCAGACGCAAGACCTGCGTCAAATACAGTGTAAGCAAACTGGCCAGACCAAGTTTGATCCCGTATCGGACTCTCAGATCAGTGAGCGCATCCTGAAGGGGCCATCGCCACGTCCCCGAAACGGCAACGGCCTTCGCTTGAGCCATCATATAAACCTGCTGAGCCTACAGGCGGCCGCGACTGCGTCAACGGTGAGGCCTGTCAGGCGTAGCAAAGCTGCGCCGAGGTAAGAATTGGGTTGTTGCCGCGGTGCGCGCCTGGTTCAGGCGCGTGCTAGGAAGTTTTGGCTGTTGCCCCGGCGGCTGAGCCAACCGCCCTACAGCTGCTGGCGCCCGGGAGGTCTCCCTTGAGGGGGCGTCAGACTTTTGCTAGCGTAAGTCGCTTTGCCAGCTATATGGGCCTTTTGGTGGTAATATTGAATCAACCGGAATTCAAGTTAACGGAACTTCTCGTTCCCTGGATTCTGATAATCGGCCTGCTCGGCTTCCTGGGAGCGTGGCTTGTTGTCGCGATTATGGAGCGTACCGGGCTTTCTCGCCAGGTGTGGCACCTCCCCCTATTTTTTCTTGCCCTCGTTATCCTGCTAAGCTCGGTCTTCGGATTGTTCTTCTTACCATGAGGGCAAGGCTGCTCAATTATCTTATTACCCTCGCCGTTCTTGGCCTGGCTGGGTGGGCTGCCTGGTCTCTTTATCACCGATATATAGAGAACCCCTGGACCCGGGATGCCCAGGTCCGCGCAAATGTCGTCGGCATTGCTCCCCGCGTTTCCGGCCCGATCGTCCACGTTGCCGTCCGAGACAATCAAGAGGTGAAGATAGGCGACCTGCTCTTCGAAATTGATCCAACCGATTTCAAGGCGCAGGTAGATGTCGCCACCGGAGAGGTCCTGAATAACGAAGCCAACTTGAAGCAGCGGCAACAAGATCTGGACCGGCAAACCGATCTGTTCCGAAAACACGTAACCGCCCAGCAGGATTTTCAGAACGCACAGGATGCCTTCTGGGCTGCACAAGCTCAGTTGACTTCCGCGAAAGCCAATCTGGAGCTAGCCAAGCTTAACCTTGGCTACACAAAAGTATTCGCGCCCGTGGACGGCTATGTGACCAATGTGAACACTAGCGACGGCACCTATGTGACGGCCGGTAAACAGCTCATGGCGCTGGTCGATACCGGTTCGTTCTGGATCGCGGCTTATTTCAAAGAGACCCAGTTGCCTCATATCGGGGTTGGCCAGAAGGCCAACATCGCCATCATGGGCTACACCAGTGAACCATTCGAAGGCGTCGTCCGTAGTATTGGCTGGGGGATTTATGTCCAGGATGGCTCCGGCAGTGATAGCACCGGTTTGTTACCCTCGATCAACCAGACCATCGACTGGGTTCGCCTGCCACAACGCTTCCCGGTCCGGATCCAAGTCTCGGGACACCCCCCAGTCCCGCTGCGGATTGGTCAGACCGTTTCCGTCTCCATGAGGCCGGTCGTCGAGCAGGTAGAGATCCCGAAACAGAATGCCGGCGTCCAGCCGTGACCCTCACAGTTTAGTTAGGCGGTGCTATCGCAGTCTAAACTCCGATATTCCGGCGACGACGGCGCGACTCCGCGGAGCTACGGCGCGCCCTTCTGGACCAGAAGGGCGTGCGGCGAGTGGATGAGCTTACGAGCCTGGTCGCGACATTAAGCTTTGCGAAGTCGGGAGCGTCGCCCTCCAAGGCGATTTCATGCCCGGCCTGAAAACGCCAAACGCCAAACGCAAAACGCAAAACGCTCTACGCGATCGCAATATTCTCCCTGGCCAGGGCGTCGTTGACGGCGACCGCCAGATCACTGCGCACCTGTACCCAGTCCTCATACCGATCGGTCCAGGCACGCAGTTGATAGGTCGCACCACCTGAGCTGAAGTTGACCACGTAGGCTTGGGGTGCTGGTTGCTTGGCTACCTTCGGATGGCCGAGTGCGACTTTTTTGAGCAGTTCGACGACCCGCTGCGGTTCCTGTCCGGGCGCTACGCTGACCGGGACCTCGACCGCGCGTTGTCGATTCGAAAAGGTCCAGTTTGTCACCTGGCCGGAGATAAGCGCGCCGTTGGGCACAATGACTTCTGAACCCTCTGACGTCCGGATAATACTCGCACGGATACCGATCCGTTGCACTTCTCCGGCGGCACCACCTACTTCGATGACGTCACCGACTTTGATCGGGCGTTCGAAGAGCAAAATCAGACCGGAAACGAAGTTATTGATCACGTTTTGTAACCCAAATCCGATGCCCACGCTGAATGCTCCGGCCACAATCGTGAACTTCGTCAGATCAACTCCGAGTGCTCCCAAGGCGACGAAGAATCCAACGAGCAGGATCAGATAATGAAGCATGGTCGAAATCGCGTAGGAAAGGCCTCGAGTGAGCTGGAAGTGTTGGTAAATGTCTTCCTCCAAGAGAAAACGCACGAATCTCGAGATCAGAAACGACGCCCAAACCGCGATCACAAACGCCACGATGCGGCCGATCGAAATGCGGATTGAGCCGACCCCAAAACTCGCACTAAGCGCCGCCGCGATTCCCTGGACCAGGGGCGTTTCCAACGAGAAAAAGCTCAGCGTTAAACTCAACCAGCACAAAAACGCCAAAAATTCTGCCAGGCCTTGGAGCCGCCGTTGAAGCATGGGCCGATGGAGGCGAACGACACCCAATAACGCAAGCGGTCGTATTTCCAGTGCGATAATGATTAATCCTTCGACGATCCGGAGCGCCGTGTATAGGGCGAGCGCCGCATAAGCGCTTCGCAGAACGCCGTTTCCCACGAGGTTTGCCAGGTTGACATACCCAAAGACATTAGCCAGGAGAGTCGCGGCAAACAGGATCAGACAGATTCGCGTGATAACCCGCAGCGTTCCGGCGAAACGCTTAGTTGTGTCGGCATCCGGCATCGGCAAATGCTTGCCTCTAATCAGCCAGATCAGAAACACGATTGCGCCTGCCATCTCTACGCTGAACATGAACCGGGACAACAGGGGCATGGCTGCGGCGATCAATCGCAGTTGGTCGACAAAGTAAAAAACGACCAGCGCGTTGAGGATCGGAAATAAAGTTCGGTCAATCAACCGTCGAAGAATCAGAATCACGGGAATCAGAAGCGCCGTCCCAAGGATCGCCCGGAACAACCGGGGAGCCAGCGCATAGAGCGGTGCCGTAACCAGAAAAGAAAGCGCTATCGCAGTTGAGATCGGCAAATCAAAGACTGGCGCCGCGCGTCGCAAATTCGGTTCTTCTTCGGTCCATTTGTGCACCCCGCGGCGCAGCCAGTACACTACAAGCGCGAGCAGGACAATGATGATCAAATGGATTAG
Organism: Chthoniobacterales bacterium; assembly: GCA_049585495.1. Classification (GTDB taxonomy): domain Bacteria; phylum Verrucomicrobiota; class Verrucomicrobiia; order Chthoniobacterales; family JAFAMB01; genus JBAUZZ01. The sequence goes on from JBAUZZ010000068.1 coordinate 24,263, forward strand.
CAGGATGGCCGGCCGGCGGCTGAAGTAAGCAGTGAATGCGCTTACCTGCGCAAAAAACGATTCCCGGCTTCCCTGTATCCAGCCGCCAGTCTCCTTGCTCCAGATAGGCGGGCTATCTGGAACAAAGAGGCTCTTAACTGCCTTGGCTTCCGCCTCTTCGACCGACGCGGAGGCCGTTTCTACGCTGGCGGTCAGCTCGAGAACGCGGCTCTGAAGAGTCAAAAGCTCGGCTCGCCGAGACTCCACCGCCTGCCGCGTTTGCCCGATGGAGTCGATCAAATTCTGCATGGGCTTCCGAATCTCCAGCGAGGTCTGGGATATTTCGGGTGACTGCAGAGTTGATTGCCAGATCTTGCTCATCTGGTCCAACCGGGCGATCTGATCGTCCAGCGTTTTGGCACGCCCCGTCAGATCATGATTCCAAGCGGACAGCGTGCCATTATAAGCATGCCAACCAAGCGCTACCCGATCGAGCAAATCCAGAGGCAGACTTATGGTCACAAGTTTGGCATTTTCAGCCGTTTCCGAATCGATTTCTTGCTTTACTTGAGGGAGACGTTTGGCGACTGTCGCAGCCGTCCGGTCGCCTGCCAAGTTGTCCTCGATGTTGTGAACCGACTCGAGGGCGGATTGCGCTTGCGACGCGATTTCGGCTAGGGGGATAGGGGTCGGTGGCGGGGCTGTGGGGCTGGGTTTTGCCGGCGATGCCGACGCCTGCTCCGCCTCTGTGCAGCGCCCATTGACAATCAAGGAGAAGGCAAGGAAAAAACTGATATTGATAACCTGGCGCATAAGGGTCGGGGGAACTAAACGCGCAAGCAATCGCTTCCGCTCGAAGGAAACACGCACATTGAACACCTATTGCAAGGGTTCGAGTCCGCCCTGGACCTTAATAGATGAAGGGAAGCAGACGCCAGGTCACTTTCCGATAATCTCGGTACTCGGATGCAAATTCCGTCTCGAGAAACTTCTCTTCGTCGGCAATCCGGCTCAGCAAAAGGAGAAGCAGGACAAGGTTCAAAACCAGCCCGATAGCACTTCTAAAAACCAGAACCCAGCCGATCATCAAGAGGAGTAGGCCGGTGTAACTTGGATGACGAATATGCTTGTAGATCCCGTCAGTCTTCAGCTTGTGATCCGGTTGGATCGCCACCAGTCCGCTGAAGCGGTGACCAAGCGCAAAAACGGCGACTAACCGAATGATTGATCCGATCCCAAATAACGCCAACCCTAGATAACGGATTCCATCACCATCGATTGTCCACAGATCGCGGCGGTCGGAATAGGGAGCAATCACGATCATGGCTGTGGAGACGACGATGATTGGAAAAATAATACGTTTGCTTGCTGTTGAAGACGATTTGCCGGAGCTGATGCCCGAGGTGCCAGAGAACCAGACGACGATTGTAAGCACGACCGTACCAACGACGAGTCCCGTACGGGCGGGATGTGCAAAAAACGTATTCCAGTCGCCCCAGGCCAGGATCGTCAGAACAATCTGGACAGCAACACCCAAAGTAGAAGCGAGTGCGATCCGTGGGTTAAAACGTGCCACTAGCACTGATAAATCAACTGAGTTCTTCGGGCAAAAACTGCGTCGAACAACGTGTCGGTGAAAGCTCCAGCTACGCTCTTACATGAAGGGCGATACGTACAGCTTCATGGCCGTCACTAATCCGCCTGGATAGTACCAGGTATTGTCCAATTGAAAAGTTTCGTCCGACGCCCGGTATCGCAGATGCACAAGCTTGTCTCGTTGATTTGCATCATATACCGCGAAAATCAGGTCACCATTCGATTCCGCGGTGTATGAGTAGGGGATCAGGCAATGGTTGATAGTCGTGAACCCTCGGGTAACAAACACCGGACGAACTCGACCTTCAGCGAGCTCTCTTCTCAGCCAGGTGGCCAGATTCTTCTGGCTGTGGTGAAGCACCGGAAAGACGCTTCGCCAGTTGCCGACCCGCAAATACGGCGGCCACCATTGGCCAAGATTATTTTCGAGTAGTAGCTGATGGTCCGCGGAGAAACAATGGAGATCAGCATATCCGGGGATTTCGATCTTGCTGGATGGTCCGGAGCTCCAGGGAGGAATGCGGCTTAGTCTGCGGATGATATCGCGATACTCAGCTTCAGAAACCTTCGGTAAATCCGGGCGGAATTCGGCGAATTGATAAAACTCCAAGACGGCGCGTACCATGGTGAAGCAATGCCGGGCGTAAAGAGGGATTTTGTCTTTCGGCCGCCGACGAATTTCCAAACCGCCTTGCGGCGTCGTCCGATAATCAAAATACGTGTAGTTCGAAAACGCGAACGTATCCGCCGGGAAATGGAAGGGTCGAGACTTCGCCGCACTCGGTGCGAACGCCAAGGTGAATAGAAAAAGTAATCTAGTACGCACTTACATCCTCTTAGGCAGATTGGCCGCCACACTGTCAGCTCCGGCCGAAAGTTCGCGGCGGTGTATCGCGCAATTCGTATAGCTCCGCCGGCAAGGATTTCCACAATTTCTTTTCGCCCGGACTGCGACCGGCACAATGACGTCGCCACGGCCAGCTTGATTGAGAACTGGATCGACGAAACTGAGCGCCGAATCTGGTTTCTGTCAGAGACCCAGCACGATATCTAAGTCAGGGATGTATCATTTTTGAATTTGTGGGCACGCGAGATCATACGCGCGCACTCAGCAAACGGCCACTTCCACCGCGGATTCGAAGAGCATCGGCGCGATCGGCGAAATAACGATGGTTCATCTCTGCGGCGTCGAGACACTCGACGTGCTCGAAGCCTGATTGTCTTAGATCTTGCGTAAGCTTAGCCGGCTCAAAGAACAGTTTGAAAGGTTCGCCAGCCAGTTCTACTCGTGACTCCAACCGGCTGAGAGCGACCTGCTCCGTGGGTGTGAGAAAGTGCCGCTCGATCACGAAATCAAAGACGACTCCGCTGTTTCGCGGTAACGGCGCAATGAAGCCGACTGTTGCATCAAATGCGGTTCTGGTAAGGTATGGGGTTACACCTAGCCAGGAAAAGAAGGCGGGCTGGCTCGGATCGAAACCGGCACGGCCGAGCTCAGCGGGCAGCGATTGCTCCTCAAAATCAATCGGCACAAAAGAGAGCCCTGGTGGGGTTGCGATGCCTACCGTTTGCAGACGCTCACGCTTCCACGTCTGTGTTGCCGGATGATCCACCTCGAAAACTCGCAGGCCAACTCCGATAAACGGATTACGATACGCGAAGGTGTCAAGACCCGCGCCAAGAATTACACATTGGCGAACCCCGCGCCGGACGTTCGACGCTAGCTCATCCTCCGCGTAGCGGCTTCGGGCCGCAAAGAAGGCGCGCATCCCGCGCGCACTCGGTTTTTGCGCCTCTTCCGGATCCGCCCGCAAAGCTGCACTCGCTTCCGCACCGATAATGCGGAGCGCCAGGGGATCTTCGAAAACTCTCGGTTTGTCAAAGATTTGGTGCGCCGCACGGCGTCGCGCCACGCGTTCTGCCGTTCTGCTAGCGCTGGCCTGTCGCATAGGGTGCTTCAGTCCCATTCCGAAATTGCCTTGGAGGGCGGCGCTCCCGACTTCGCAAGGTCTCCGTCGCGGCTGGAGTTGAATGGCACGTGCAATATCGCAGGCTTTCCCAATCCAGAAGGGCGCGCCGTAGCTCCGCGGAGGCGGCCGTCGCCGCCGAATTTCGGGATTTGGGTTTAGTCCCTGATTTTAGATGAGACATGGGGCTAATTTAAGCCAGCAAGCAGTCTTGCGCGAGTATTCGGGTCAAGTCGAGTGAGGGCGTGAGCGAGCAATGCGCAATGGTGGAGGGAGTAGTGGAATGATGGGGTTGTTTCCGAAGCGCCGAAGGTGCGAAATATGACAGCCTAGCCTAGGCGAAGCTCCATAAGCGTTAACTTAAGCGGCGAGACTATAGTGAGCTCGGTTTTTCAGATCGTTTTCGCCCCGAAGGGGCTACAGGACTTAGCCCGGGGTTTCAACCCCGGGAACCCATCCCCCATTGCGACGTGACCTGAAAGGGTGCAGTGGGCCTTAAAGCACCCCAGAAATATTATCTAGCTCTAACACGCCTTAATTCCTGCCCTGATCCTGGTAGAGCTCATCCCAAGATGAGTTTGCGCATCGGTTCTGAAAAAACAAGGCATTGGATTCGATGAGCGATAAGTTTGAGATGATCGCACAGACTTGGCGCCCTTACAGGGCGCGGCGCTTTGTTGTGGGCGGGTCCCGGGGTTGAAACCCCGGGCTAAGTCCTGC
>JBAUZZ010000069.1:0-2243 GCA_049585495.1 Chthoniobacterales bacterium
CCTGGCGCTGGGCGACCGTGGCTGACCTACCAGCTCTGCGAGTCTGTCACTTCCAATCTGAGGTAGAGGCCGGCAAGGAACTATTTCTGCCCAATGGGCCCTCTGGCCAAAGGGTCATCGCGGTCGCTGAAAAGGACGGCAAGATCATAGGCGGTCTATTTGCCGAGGATTCCGTGATTGTAACGATGATCGGCCTGGAACAGAGCGTAGCGAAGTCCGCATACGATGCAGTGATCCAGCCGCTCCTTGCGTTCGCTCGCAATGAAGGCACTCGGCTTGTCGAGGTCAGGCTGCCCCGTGGAGTCCACTTTGATCTTCAGACCGGCGCCGAGGCCGTACAACAGAAACCGACTCAGTAAGTAACCCGAACCAAAAACGAACGAGGGAGATTTTATGCCGCCTTTCTCACCGAGTGTCGAACGCGATGACGCTCCCCCTATTGACCTGGAAGACTATCTAGCTCCGGATCCCGAATCAGGCGAAGAACGGCCGACATTCGGTGCGCGCATCGCTGGAGATGTGCCAAAGCCCATTCCTCCCAATGTGGCAGCACCGGAGGACAAGCAGCCCGCTCCGCCCGTGCAATACGACCCGGGGAAAGTTCCTGAAGGAATCTTTGCTCCAAAGTCACCACCGCCTGCCCCTGTAGGTGCCAACAACCCTGCCCTGGTTTCACTTCTCAACAGGCAAGCGCAGGACAGTCAGCGAATTAACCCTTATCAGACCGATCCCCAGACCGGAAAGCGAACTACTCTTCCGCAGTACCGCATGGGAACAGGGATGCGGATTCTCGGGAGCATAGCGAACTTCGCATCCGGATTTGGTGGCAAAGGTCCGGTTGCATACGTAGGGCCCGGTGCAACAAATGCTCGCTACCAACAAGACGAGACTCAGCGACAAGCGAACCTTGCTAGTGATGAACTCCAAATCAAGGGCCAGCAAGGGCTCGACACTGAGAATCTCAAGTTGGAACGGGAAGCGCAGCGACAGGCCTTCGAAGGTGTGAAAGGTGAAGCTGCAAAGCAAACCGCCGCTGCGCGACTGCAAACGGCCGATGCCCAGCAACAGGTTGCCGATACGAGGCAGCAACTTGCTGACCTGAAAGCAAATTCAATCGATCAGCGCATCGCCGATGCCAACAAGATGAGCCTCAAGGGAGAGGACCGCAAATACTACATCGCGAACGGAAAATTGAAAGAGCCCAGCCCGCTTGATGACATTCGCCAAGAGTTAGCGCGCCAGCGCCTCGATGATGCGAAGCAGGCCAGGGTCGACAAGGTGCAGAAGGATGCTGAAGCGGAGATGACTGCCCACAAAGCCAGCATCCAGAAACGCATTGATGCTCTGAGCAAACAGGTGGACCTCGGGGGAAATCGACGACTCAACTGACGCGCATATTCTCACCGTAGCGCTACGGTGTCAAGTGCAAAATGGTGATACTTCCTTCATCCTGGCGCTACGGTGTATTATTTGCGCCATGAGCGGGGACGACCAAGTTTCAAGGATCATGTCGGAAATGGGCAGGCGTGGTGGCCTCGCGCGCGCTAAGAAGTTGACCGCGAAGCAGCGCAAGGAAAGCGCGATCAAGGCTTCCGAAGCCGCTGCAAAAGCTCGTAGCAAGAAAGCTGCCGACCGGAAGAACAAGGCTCAATCATGAGAAAGCTTCCCTCGGTCGTCCCGGCTGGAGGTTCGCGCTGCTGCAGTCGTGCACTTCGTGATCAGACCGAAGCCGAAGGACGCAAAGTAGGCGAGCGATTTGTTTGGAGGGTCGGCCTCATGGACTCGAACGCCAACAATCGCGCGGGAAGACCGGAGGTCCGAATCTTCTACTCGTTGGGCGAAGTCCCCGCGTCGGGAGCAGTGGATAGTCGGTTGCGGGCCGGGATAGTGAGGCCAGCCAGTGTGTAACGCCCTAAGAGGCGGACTATAGCGATGGCATCGAAAGAAGTGGGTATCCACATCCCGTTGACGTCTGCAAATTGCAGAGTGATATGAATATCCTTGATCCAAAAGGAGGGGCTTTTGGCGGGTACTCCTGCAATCCGGCGGATACGAAACGTCTTCGCGTCCACCCAGATCTGCCCTAGCAGCAGGTTTTTATCCTTGCGCTTCGGAACGATCCGCAAAACATGCTCTGGCACGACCCCGAAGGTCTCTTCGCGAAGAAAAACGAAATCATAATTCGTCCGACTGATCTGGCTACCGAGTCCTTTCTTCGCCGACTCGGTTTCCCGGTCTAACAG
>JBAUZZ010000070.1:0-3660 GCA_049585495.1 Chthoniobacterales bacterium
GAGACTGGCCACCGCGCGCTCGAGATAAACGGTGATGGTTTTCGCGAGCGGGTTGGCGTCTGCCGCGATTTTACCCATCTCGCGATTACCTTGTGCCGCTGCCTGAATATCCCCGCGTGCTACGCTATGGGCTATCTGGGTGATATTGGCGTCCCTGCTGATCCCAATCCAATGGGTTTCAGCGCCTGGTTCGAAGCCTATCTTGGCGACACTGGCATACCTTCGATCCGCGCCATAACCGCCGGCAGTTCGCGAACCTCGTGTTGAGGCGCGCCGGGTGCGTAGGAGTCTAGTGTGCCAGGGTCGCGAATGATTGCGTCGTTGAGAAAACGAATGACACCTGCTGGGCAGTTGACGCGTCCGCAATGGTTGCCGAATCCATCAAAGTATTCCTCGACGGGCAGTTCTGGCTCGATCCGGAAGTCCTCCGGCCTGAATCAGGTCGCCTTTGCGCGCCGGATGGACATGGAGCACGTAGATTACCGCGGTGGGAGCAGGGAGACGAGGCGCAATATCGTAGCCGATTCTGATAAGCATATGATCAACGGACGCGGAGTTATTTCGAAGCGGCCGACTCTTGGGAGCACAAAAACGTTTCGGATGCCTAGTTCACTCGAAAGGGTAATTTCGGCCAATTAGTGTGATACAAATAAATCCGCGGACTCTAATCTTACCGCGTTCCTGCAGGTCCATAAACAGGAATACGTTTTGCCAATCTTCGGCTCATACATCCGGCGACGACGCCCATTAGACAGACTCACTTCGGCGGAGTTGACCAAAAACTCCGCCGTTCCGCCAGGTGGGTTTCAAATTACGCTTACGTTCTATCTGCGTCGCGAATACCAATAACCGCCTCCGCCGCCAAACAGTACGATTAGGAGGATGATGATAACTATTGTCTCGATGCTCATTTTTAATTCTTCCTGTCCTTCAGCCGGAATACGGCTGCACGATTAATCTCGCTCAATCCAATCCGGTGCACCCATACTTTTCTTAACGGGTTACCGTTGCTTTTGCGTATGACGAGGGCTGCTAAGAAGAACTGAGCTTAGATCGCGTCCGTTATATTATTATGGAGAACTCAAGAAAGGGGAATTTACGCACGTTAGATACCGCTTCTCCCTAGTGAGACCGTGAAGTACACTTTTAGCTTGGCCGGCTGGTCGCGACCTTGACGACATGGGTTGTTCTCGAGGACGACTAAAACTTGGCGTGCATAAAATTTCGTTTCTTGAGTTCTCTCCTAGTTGACGAAAAAGGATCGCTCCAGAATTCGATTAGAGCGCGTTTCAGGAATAGCGATGTACTCCGACAGCGCGACAAGTGCGAAGTAAGGACTCGACAACCTCGTACGGCCCGACGCTTTGGAAGAAAGAAAATCTCTGGGCATGTCAGAATCCAAACTATTCAATTTCTGCGTGTACTGCTCAATGTTGTTCCGGCAATACCGGCTCCCGCACATCAGACGGAATTGCGGAAAAAAGGTGGCCTTATCTGCCGCATCTGCAAGGCGAAGCGCTTGTATGACCGGGCGGTAGCGAGCAGCGCGTTGAAAGTTTGGCAGATATATTCTAAAGCGGATGCGCTGCTGCCACTCAGCATGCGGAAGAAGCCGCAAATCATCACGCCGAAGAGCACGGTTCCAAGTAAAAATTCCTAGTGAGAGAATGTTTAAGGCGGTGTTCGGAGCCGCCTTTACTTTTTTGAGCTCCAGGCACCTAACGCGTCCTATTCGTGGCAGGTGAGAGAATTGATAAAGTCCGCGGGGCAACCTATTGAGACGGTGTGACCACGGGTGTCGAAAAGCGCGGCGTTTCTTGTTTTCAGCCTTGGTCATACGCTAAAGCAACAGAAACCCGTCAAAAAGAGTATGGTAGAAGTCAATGAAGCCGGGCGATATTCTCGTTGGCAGCTATGCCGAAAGAAAATACACGGCCTCCGCTTGAACGCGATGCGAACACTTCGGTTGTCCCGCTTCCGGCGATTTCCGACCTCCTAACTACATCATGTTCTCACGAATCGCGTTCACTGCATTCCGATCTTTGGATATCATGGGGAAAGAAGGAATAACCCTAACTCGATCAGGTTGTCAAACCCCGCCCGCAGCGATAGCGATGATTCCGAAACCAAAGAGTCTGGTGATGCCTTCCAACATTGCGGCAGCGATTTACAAAAACCGTCGTGATTCTGTTGAGCCGGATGACCCGGAGCGGGTACGGCGGTGCCGAGCAGGAGACACAAGTGCCTTTAACGATTTGGTGACCAAGTACCGTAACAAGGTTTGCAACATCGTCTACGGAATGGTCGGGAATGAGCAAGACGCTTTGGATCTAGCCCAAGACGGATTTTTAAGCGCTTGGCGCTCGATTCACAGCTTCGCGGGTCGGTCCTCGTTCCACACCTGGCTTTACCGGATAGCGACGAATGTCACTATCGATTCGCTGCGTCGAAAGCGAATTGATGGGGCGGAGTTCGATGACCGGACTTCTCCTGCCAAGGTGGATCCGCGCTCCCGAACCACACCTTGGGCACCACCGCTTCCGAGAGAAAGATTAGAACAAAAAGAGATCCTACAGCGAATCCACGAGGCAATCACCCAACTTTCGCCTGACCACCACGCTGTGATCGTGATGAAAGAACTAGGAGATTTGCAGTATAATGAAATTGCCGAGATTCTGGGACTTTCGATCGGGACAGTGATGTCACGGTTGTTCTACGCCCGAAAAAGGCTGCAGACCCTGCTGCGAGATGTATACGAAAATCTTTGAAGACCCTGTTACTTCGGCGGAACTAGCGGTTGAAATAACGGAAGAAGGTAAAGGCTAAAAAACGCCCCGCGAGCGGTTCGACCTCCGCGTGCACGGGGCGCTGTCTAAAAACCAGGAGCAACTAAACTCTCTTAACCTAGCATGAAAGAAATGTCTGGAAAGCTTTCCTGGGACGAGTTCCGCACCCGTTATTGTAAAGATGTTCCCGAGTGGCTCGACCTGGCCGATTATTTCGAAGCGGCAGGCTTGGAGCTCTTAAACTTTTCTAGCCACCGAATCGCTTCGCAGCTCTGCGCGTCCCTGACAATTACCAACGGGCGTGACAGCTATATGATCGAGGAAGCTGAGGACGGTCTTATTCTGATGCGGATCGAGCGGCCCGGTAAAGAGATGACTCGAATTTCGCTCCCGGCTCCCAGGCCCGGTCAATCCGCCGCCGAGGTGATCGTCGAAGTGATCTGGTGCGATAGCTTGCGCTAGCTTATTTACGCTTTTGCGCTTCGGCGTAGGCTTCGGTCCGGCGAGTACGGCTAGTCAAGGTCTGGCGCGTCTTCGAGAACAGCGATAGCGCGGATAAGATAGGGATGAGTAATCCCAGCCGTCTTAGCATCGGCCCTCGTGGATGGTAACTCAGTTACCAGACCTCACGCGATCGCCGCCGCCATCGCTTTCTAACTTCTAAGGCCGCTTCAGGATTTTCTGTAGCGCGCTATGTGCCAAGGCCCTTCCAGAGCAGACTCACCTGTGGCGTAACTTTCTCGACGTCAGATTCTGTTTCCTGTAGGCGGTCGAGTCGGCCTGCAATCTCTGAAACGAACTCCTTCAGGGACAAATGTTCCCGAACCAGAATAGACTCGCCGCTTGCCCTCCAAACTAGGGTACTAGAGAGATC
>JBAUZZ010000071.1:0-35429 GCA_049585495.1 Chthoniobacterales bacterium
GCTCAGCAGGAGCTTCGCGCTACCGCGGATCCCAGGCGAGCGTCATGGCGCGGGTCTTCGCCTCGTCCAACTTGCTAACATCCTTGCCGACACCCTGAGCGAAGTCGGGCCGTCCGCCGCCTTTCCCGGCCATGATCCCGGTTAGTTCCTGAACAATTTTACCGGCATGAAAGTTCTTCGTCTTTGACGGATGAACATACGCCGCCACCTGCACCTGATGGGAAGTCATGTTAAACAGGATCGCAACGCCGTCGAACTGCCGAGCTTTAAGAACATCCATAAGGGCCTGGAGAAAGTTTGGCGGAAAATCACGAAAAATGTGAACGATCTTCCCGGCTTGATAAGCGCTTTGTAAATTTGAACTAAGTTCCTGATCTGCCTGTCGCTGCAGTTCCGAGGCTCTTTCTTTTTCCATCGCTTTCTTCGCATCAACCAACTGCTGGTTCAGCTCGTCAATCTTTGCCAATTTTTCGCGAAGTTGATCGTTCAGATGATTGTATGCGGTTAGCCCAGTCAATGCTTCGATCCGACGTACCCCCGCAGAGATGGCGCCCTCGCTGATAATCTTTACCGGACCAACCTGCCCCGTCCGGAGGACATGAGTTCCGCCACAAAGCTCCATAGAGTACCCGTCCAGGCGGCCGACATTTCCACCAATCTGGACGACACGAACCGTTGCGCCATACTTCTCACCGAAAAACTGCATGATATCTGACCGAGTCCTAACTTCGTCGTAGGGCAACTCGATCCAACTGACAACGTCGTCGTCGATGACTCGTACGTTCACCAACTGTTCAATCTCGTGCAGTTGTTCCGGGGCGACCGGGTTGCTGCTGAAGTCGAATCGAAGCCGATCCGGACCGACATACGATCCTTTTTGGCTGACTTCCGGGCTGACCACTTCGTGCAGCGCCCAGTGCAAAAGATGGGTTGCCGTATGATTTGCCTCAATCATACGACGTCGCGGTGAATCAACCTTTAGCAACACCTCGGCCGGAGTCGGCAGGGACCAGTTTCTCGGGAGTTTCAGATAGAGCGTTCGACCCTGCCTAAGGACGCCGTTGATCGGCGATTTGGAGCCGTCAGGAGAGATGAGTTCCCCCGTGTCACTCACTTGGCCGCCCATCTCTGCATAGAGTGGGGACCGGTCCACGGCGGCAAGCGTCTGATCGTTCTGAGAGATTACTTCGACGAGCTTCGCAGGGGCTTCGTCGCGGACGAAACCAACAAATTCCGTCTCAACGGATCCGCCCCCGCCCGTGATCACTTCTTTTTCCTGAGCCGCCCGTGAGCGTTCCCGCTGCTGTTCCATCAGCGCCTCGACTGCTCGCATATTCAAGTTGAGGCCGCGTTCCCGGGTCAGGACTTCGGTCAGGTCCAGCGGAAAGCCGTAGGTATCATAGAGTTTGAACGCGGCTTCGGGCGCGAATTGCTTCCCGGTCTGTTGATGCAGCTGGTCTTCGAAAAGGTGCAGACCGCGATCCAGGGTGCGATTAAAAAGTGCTTCTTCAGTACCGAGCACTTCAACCAATCTCGCCTGGTGACGCCGCAGTTCGGGGAACACATCGCCAAAAATTTTGACCACCGGAGCGACAAGCTTGGTTAAGAATCCTTCAGAGCCAAATCCGAGCTGGCGCCCAAACATCACGGCTCGCCGCAAGATTCTACGCACAACGTAGTTGCGATCTGTGTTTCCAGGAATGATCCCGTCTGCGATCGCGAACGAGAGGGTCCGCAAATGATCAGCCACAACTCGGAACGCAACGTCAACTTTTTGCTGATCGTCGAGATTCGCCCGCGACTTTGGTAACGAACCGCGATAGGTCTTCCCACTCAATTCAGTAATTCTTTCAATGATCGGGCGAAAGACGCCGCTATCGTAATTGGAAATTGGTCGAGTGAAATCCCGGAACCCGTTGGTGCACTCGATGATACCGGCGACGCGCTCGAATCCCATCCCGGTATCGACGTGCTTCGCGGGCAAGGACGAGAAACTTCCATCCGGGTTCGCATTGAACTGAATGAAGACCAGGTTCCAAATCTCGATGCAGAGCGCATTGCCCTGATTTACCAGTTTGCCCTCTGTATCGCCCGCCGGGGTAAGATCGATATGAATTTCGGAGCAAGGCCCGCATGGACCAGTGTCGCCCATCATCCAGAAATTGTCGTTGCGGTTGCCATTGACGACATGAATGGCAGGGTCGAGCCCCGCCTTGGCGAACCGGGAAGCCCAATGGTCGTACGCCTCCTGGTCGAAGTCGGCGGGATCGTCAGCGCCGGGGCGGTAGACGGTTGCGTAAAGCCGCGCGGGCGGGCAATGCCAGCGATCGACCAGAAGTTCCCAAGCCCACGCGATCGCTTCTTTTTTGAAATAGTTGCCGAAGCTCCAGTTGCCGAGCATCTCAAAGAACGTGTGATGATAAGTGTCGAATCCGACGTCATCGAGGTCGTTGTGCTTGCCGCCGGCGCGAATGCATTTCTGGGTGTCAACTGCGCGTGGAGGTTGATAGGGGGGAGTCGCCTGTCCAAGAAAGTAGGGAACAAACTGATTCATCCCCGCGTTGGTAAAGAGCAGATTTGGGGATTCGGGAAGCAAGCTCGAGGAGGGCACAATCGTGTGTTGGCGCTCTCGGAAGAAATCTAGAAACGATTGCCTGACCTCTGCCGCATTCATGTTTGCGTGAATGGTTCGACTAGCGCACGAATCACCATCTTGCAAGAGGTGGACCTAAGATTGTGAGGTCCGCCCTGTCAATGATGTGGAACGGCTTCAAATAATGCGCTCCACGCTGAAGGCGTAGGAAGAACTTAGCCCAGAGTGGAGCTTAGCGGAACCCTGGGTATTCAAATTAATTTGCGCACGAGCTCTGAAGGAGCGTAGGAGGCCACTTCGCGTCGCGAGCTATCGCCGCCGCCATTGAAAGACCGAGGGAGTTTCTCTGGCCTCCGGGTTGGCCGTGCTCTTCCACTCCTTCAGAATTTGGGTTAATATTTATGACTTTCGATTCCGCTGAAAGAGCACTCTCACCCGGAATGCGGCTCAGCAGGAGCTTCGCCCTACCCACGACGTTTCCTTGGGCGCATCAACGTGCTCACTTCCTTTTGGTCGTGTCCTGGTCAAGAGCCGCTTTCACGGCGACCTCAACTTCGTCATAAAGCGATTGATCTGCCCTGAGCGCCTCTTTCCCGGCATCCCGTCCCTGTGCAAGCTGCTGGCCTCGGTAAGAAATCCAGGATCCGCGCTTTTCCAAAACATTCTTTTCCAGGGCCAAATCAAGTAAAGCGCCGACATTCGAGATACCCTCGTTGTACATGATGTCGAACTCAGCTTCGGTGAACGGAGGAGCGACTTTATTTTTAACAACTTTGATTTTGGTACGGTTTCCGACCACCGTACCGTCGGTCTGCTTAATGGCGTTGATCCGCCGAATGTCGATACGAACACTGGAGTAGAATTTCAGCGCTTTGCCTCCGGGAGTTGTCTCAGGATTGCCAAACATTACACCGATCTTCTCCCGAATCTGATTCGTGAAAACGCAACAGGTACGAGCTTTTGAAATGAGCGCGGTTAATTTCCGAAGGGCTGCGCTCATAAGTCGGGCTTGGGCGCCGACGGTCGCATCGCCAATCTCGCCTTCCAATTCAGCTTTCGTGACCAATGCCGCGACAGAGTCGATGACAATCACGTCAAGCGCATTTGAGCGGATTAATGTTTCACAGATGCGGAGTGCTTCTTCGCCGGAACTCGGCTGCGAGACCAGAAGGTCGTCAAGATTGACACCCAAACGTCTCGCGTATTGAGGATCCAACGCGTGCTCGACATCAATGAAACCGGCTAAGCCGCCCCGCTTTTGAGCCTGAGCGATCACGGTTAGGGTCAAGGTCGTTTTACCCGAGGATTCCGGCCCGAAAACCTCAACGATCCGACCGCGGGGAAATCCGCCAACGCCAAGAGCACGATCAATCAGAATATTCCCGGTCGGAATTACTTCAACCGGCGCGATGTGATCGTCCCCTAGGCGCATAATCGCGCCTTCGCCGTAGTCTTTAGCAATTTGTTGAAGAGCGAGTTCGAGGTTCTTCTTGCGCGCAGCGTAGACTGGGTCTGGGGAATCGACCGCGGAATTCTTGGCTACCATGATCTTCTCAGATTATCGGGCGGCAGAAAGAAGACAAATAAATCCTGCGAATCCCGCCTTTCAATCCTTTCCCCGCTTCTCGCCCTCTTCGATCAGCTTCCAGAAGCCGGAATGTTCCTGGAGTTGCTCGTCTTCGCCGAGGGGAAGTTTCGATCGGTAGAGGAAATCGCGAATCGTGTTCTTGTGCAGCACCCGATGGACGAGGATACCTTCCGGGCTGCGCTCGAAATAGATCCTGTAATCCTGCGCGCGATAACGATAGAGTTTCTTGCCTTCGCGTTCGATCGCGCCGAACGCCTGGGAGTCAAACTGTTCCAGGTCGTCCGGCAGAAATTGAAACTCCGCCAAGAGCTCAAGTTGCAACTCTTTGGGGATCCTTGCCATCTCAGCGGCGCTGATCTCGTTGAAGACGATCTGGTACATGTCGTCAGTCTGGAGCAGTGTAGCACACGAAGCGACGGAAGGGTATGAGCCGAAAACGAAAGCGCGTCGCCTTTTTTTAGGGCGCCTGGCTCAGGCGCCAAGTTCACTCTAAGGGCATCGGTTGTCCCGGCGCCTAGGGCCAGGCGCCCCACAAGAACTACTGCTGCGCTAGTCCTGCGACCTCCTGTAAAGAAATCTTTGCGCCCTTCTGTTTTCTCTGCACCATTTGTCGTGTTTTACTACGCCGCATGAGATTCCTCCCGTTTCTTTTCGTTGTACTTGCTACTCCGGTATTCGGTCAGTTGAAGTGGGACAATCCCGAACAAAGCTTCGTGTCGAAGCCGCTGGATAGACAAGTCGTCGCAAAGTACCGGTTCACCAACATCGGAACTATGCCAGTCACGATCAATGAAGTGCGGACCTCCTGCGGATGCACGACCGCGGCGTTGGATAAGAAGCGATACGCTCCGGGCGAATCCGGCGAGATTGATGCCACGTTTGAAATTGCCGGGCGGACCGGCCACCAGGAGAAGGCGATTTTCGTGACAACGAGCTCGGCGCTGCTGGAACCCACGGTTCTACATTTGAAAGTCGACATCCCTGAGACCGTTAAGATTGAGCCGCAGTTCGTGATGTGGCGCCTCGGCGAGTCCCCCGAACCCAAGACTATCCGGATTGCAGTCCCTGACGAAATCCCCGCAAAGATCATTTCGGTCGTAGCCGACAATCAGGCAGTGAAGCTCGAACTTCACGAGATCCGGCCGGGCAAAGAATTGGAAGTTAAAGTGACGCCGCCGAGCACGACCAAGCCGGCAGGCGCAACTCTGCTAATCCGGACGGACTACCCTCCAACAAATCCGGAAACACACTATGCCTATGCTCGTGTGAAATGACTGCTCTTCGCCAGGCGCTCTGGATTTTATTGATTGCCCTGGTCCCGGCTTTCCTCACTTCAGCCTTCCATCCGAAGCGGCCGGCCTGGTCTCAGGACGTACTGGAGCCTGGTGAGGAGAGACTGGGCACGGTGCTAAGCTGGGGCGATTCGGTGCTCTGGGTGGACGCGCGTTCGAGAAAGGAGTTTGATACCGAACATATTCCGAATGCAGTTCTTCTGAATTTGGAAGAGTGGGATCAATTGTTCCCAGCCTTCCTCGACCGCTGGCAACCGGATCAGAAGGTGGTCGTCTACTGCAGTACCCTGGCATGTCACATGAGCACGGAAGTGGCCGATCGGCTTAAGCGGAATTCAGTGAAACCGGTTTATGTTCTTAAGGGCGGCTGGGAAGCATGGAAATCACATAAATGAGCTTCGTATCGAGAGGCGGCTGATTCCCATGACAATACGGGTTCCTGGTCTTGTCCTCAGGGTGTGTCGAGTCGTACTCGGTGGGCTATTTATGTTCGCTGGAGTAACGAAGGCCTACGATCCGGCTGGCTTTGCAACCGAGATCCAGAACTACCAGCTCCTCCCGTGGGTCGGATGCGTTCTCCTGGCTTTGTTTCTGCCATGGGTCGAAGTATTAGCGGGCGGCTCGCTCTTTTTAAAAGGCTGCGAGCGCGGTGCCCTGCTGTTAATTAGCACGATGCTGGTCGCCTTCAGCGCGGCCCTAATAAGTGCGATGGTAAGAGGGCTCAACATCGATTGCGGCTGTTTTGGCCGGGCGATTCCGTCGACCGGAGTCGTGTGGCCATTGATCCGAAATGTCGGGTTAATGATTTTGGCGGGCATGCTCTGGATCGGTAGGGCGCGTGGCTCAGGCGAGGGGAATATTCAACGCGGTTGAATCCGGCGGCTGGGCCAGCCGCCCTATAGATCGTGCCGCACGCCCAACATGGTGTAAAAAACGTCTTTCCAGAATGACAACCAGCTACCGTTGTTGGGCAGAGATCGAAGCAGAGGCCTTGCACCATAACACGCGCGCGCTGCGATCCTTTTTACCGCCCGGTGTCCTAGTCGTTGGAGTGGTGAAGGCGGACGCCTATGGCCATGGCTTGAGCGAGATCGCGCGACTCATTGACGAAGACGTGGATCTCTTCGGCGTGGCCAATGTATCTGAGGGCCTGGAAATTCGCCGGGGCGGCGCGCGCTCTCCGGTTCTTCTCCTGGGCCCTGCCCTGCCCAGCGAGCGGGCGGTGGTCGTGAAGGAGCAGTTCATCCCCCCAATTTCGACGGCTGAAGAAGCTTCCACGTACGCTGAAGCAGTCCCTGATAATCGCACGCTTCCGATTCATTTCGTGATCGATACTGGTATGGGACGTATCGGTCTCTGGGGTGACGAGGCCAGAACGACTCTCAAATCCATCAGGCAACTTCGGCAACTCTCTATCGCTGCCGTGTCGTCGCATTTACCAGTCGCGGACGAGGATCTCGTTTATACCGCGGAGCAGTTCCAGCGTTTTAAGCGCGAAGCGGCGATGCTGTTTCCGGATGATGTGCCTGCAACAATTTTGAACAGCGCGGGTGTGTTGCATTTTGGCCGGGAGGTACGAACCGGGGATCTGGTGCGCGTTGGCCTGGCGTTGTACGGTATTTCGCCTCTGCCCGAGTTCCAGCATTGCTTCCTGCCGGCGCTAACCTGGAAGACACGCGTTACACTCGTTCGGATGCTCGGTCCGGGCCGTAGCGTGAGTTACGGCCGAACTTTTATCACTCCGCGAGAAATGAGGATCGCGACGCTTGCTGCTGGCTACGGGGACGGTTACCAGCGGCACTTGCGCGACGCGGAGGTCCTGATCCGCGGAAACCGATGCCGGGTCCTGGGACGCGTAACGATGGATCAAATCCTGGTCGATGTGTCTGCACTCGATCATGTCGAAATTGGCGAGGAAGTCGTCCTGATTGGGAAACAAGGGAACGAACAAATCCTGGCGACCGAAGTGGCCGAGCGAGCCGGCACCATAGCCTGGGAGATTTTCACCGGGATCACCAAGCGCGTTGTCCGCGTTTACCGCTGACGGAGTGAGGATGAGTGCGTGTGAGTGTGAGTAGCGCAGCGTTGGAGTATTCGAAGTTCACCGGTAGCGAGTTCCGGCAGGGCGAGGTTCATCCGAGCCGAAGAGAGCTCCAGGTTCGACGGGCGAAAGTTCGGTAGGGCGAGAATTTATTCGAGCGGATTTCTCGGATAACGGATCCGTAAAGAAGGACCAAGAAACACGCGTATCAACAACTGCACTGCTGCAAAGCGAGATTTACGCCAATTCAGCGGTGGACCAAAAATCAGCTCGACTGAATTCTCGCCCTGCCGCTGTCTATTAGTCCCCTAACTCAAAACGCACGACCGGGGAAAACGTCGTGCCATCCGGGGGCGGTGGAAGTTTCGTGATTTTGCGCCCCGCTTCGCGGACCGAATCGTCGACCACCGGGTTACCGGAGCCGTCGACTAATGTGAATTCGGTCACCGTACCGTCCGGTTGGATTTTAAGTTTCACGGTGGCGACCAACTCCGTGCCGGGCGCGATCTCACCGTGCGGCTGGTTCCATGCGGCTTGGAAACGGCTTTTTATAACTTCCGCGTAGTATGCCAGGGTCGAGTTGCTGGCCTCGCTCCCTTGACTTGCGCTTTTGCTTGTTCCGATACGAGTAGGTGACACTTTGCCTTTAGAGGAACTATCGATCTCGGATTGTGGGGACGGTGAGCTCTGCGCTTTCGCGTGGTTTTTGTCACCGCTGTTTCCTGGCGAGGAATCTGATTTCGGTTTCGGTGAAGCCGAGGATTTCGGCGATGGCCTGGGCGAAGGCTTCGACGTCGGGGAAGGGCTCGGCATCGGTTTCAGCATCGGTTTCGGCGTTGGTCTCGCGGTAGGCTTCGGCGTCGGTCTGGGCGTTGGCGTCACCGCCGGTGGCGGTTTAGGCGTTGGCGTAGCCGCAGGTGAGGGCGTCGGGGTCCCAAGCGGCAAGTCGGGTTTGTCGTCTACCGGCGGCTGGGTTGGCAGAGGAGTTGAGAGCTCGGTGGGCGAAATCGGTGGTGGCGGAGTTTGTTCCTTTATTGTCTGATCCACATCTTCCGTCTTTCCTTCGCTCGACCCTGGTGGCATCAACGCTCCGCTGCGGACTGCACTCTGATCGTGTCTGGCTGCAGCGTCTTCGAACGAACCTGCGGACATCCAGACCAGTGCCTCGGTCTGCGATTTTAGTGGCTGAAAGCTCACCAGCAAGACCAGGCCAAGAACGACAAGATGAACGGCAGCGATGACGGCGAAGACCTTCTTAAAGCCACCGTCTTCGTCTTGACGACGATCGTCTGGCATTTCTTACGGCTGGTCCGGACGCGTTAAAACGCCCACCTTCGAGATCCTGGCGCGCTGCAAAATGTCCATGACGTTGATGAATTTCTGCACACTCAATTCTTTGTGTGGCCGAACCACAACCGCGGCCTCTGGCTTTTCCGTATGCAAGGCAAGGAGCCGGGACTCTAACGTCGTTGGGTCGACAACTTCGCCGTTCAATTTGAGAACCTCATCCTTATCGATCGAGACCACCTGAAGCTGCGACGGATCAACCCCTTGGGTGGCTTCGGTGCTGGTCGGCACAACGAGATTCACACTGTTCTCCATTAACGGTGTGGTGATGATAAAAATGATTAACAACACAAACGCCAGGTCGAGCAGCGGCGTGACATTGATTTCGGTGAGGGTGTGGAGATGGTGTCGATCAGAAAAGCGGCGCATGGCTATTTGTTCACAAGCACCGGCCGGTTGCCGTGGTTCACATACTTATGCTCAAACTCGGAAGCGAGCTCGGCGGCGAAGTTGTCGTTCTGCACGATCAGCGAGCGAATACTGGTAACGAGAAAATTGTAGCCGAACATGGCGGGGATCGCGACCAGCAATCCGGTCACGGTAGTAATCAGGGCTCCAGAAACGCCAGGGGCCATGGCCTGCAAGTTGGCCGATCCGGCCAGTGCGACGCCTGAAAAAGCGTCCATGACACCCCAGACCGTTCCCAACAGACCGAGAAAGGGTGCGCCACTCACAGCCGTCGCCAGCAGGATCATCTGCGCTTCTAAGCGCAGGGCGGAATCGCCGACCGCTCGCTCCATGGCCGTTGTCACCACTCGCATCTGGGTAGGAGTAATCCGTTCGGCGATTTCCAGTCGTGCCCAAAAAGTCTCGTCAACCTCAGTGGAGCCGAGAAGGTGGAAACTAAGCTCTTTGCAGCCGGCTCGATAGATGGAGAACAACGGCGAACCCTCGAATCGGACTTGGGACTCGTAGATTTTCAGTGGCTGTCGATCGGATCGAAACAACTCCAGGAATCGTTCGTTCTGTATCCGGGCCAGGCGAACGACGCGAATCTTGGTAACCATAACCGACCAACTGAAGATGGACGCCACGAACAGAGCGAGAAGCACCGCTTTGCCTTCAGGAGTTGCTTCCGTAAATGCGTAGACAAGACCACTGGAGTGAGCAGCGAACAACGGTGTCAACACCACCACAGCAGCTTATGATTATCGCGCACGAATAGAAAGGCAATCTTGGATCGAGTGCGAGTGCGAGGGTGAGAGCGAGAGTGTGAGTGCGGTAGGGCGAAAATTTATTCGAGCCGATTTGTCTCGCACTCGCACTCTTCACGCTCCCGTTGCGCTTCTCCGCATTCGCACTACTAGTACGGTTTGATGCACCAGGTGGTTTGCTCGGGTGGCGTTTGGCGCTTTGGTTTCCTGATTTGGTTGCTCGTCGCGGGTCCGGCCGACGCGCAGAACAAATACGATGTGCTCGCTCACATGCTGCGCCCTTACGGGGCCTTATTCTACTCGCGGTCGCCGACGAAAGCGCTCCAGGCGGATGTAATTTTGACCGATGGAACGGACGCGTTCGCCGCCCTGACCAATCAGCCAGTCCGTATCAGCCTGCAGATGCCGGACAAACTGCGACTGGAGACGGTCGATCCCAACCGAAAAGTAGTCTTATGCCGAAACGGCCAGCACGTCTGGATTTATCCGCCGGATCTCGCCGAGCGTTTGATTGCCACAGCGGGATCGCCCGGTCCACAAGTGCGCCTCCCGGATTTTCATCTGCCGCTCAAGGACCAGGAGATCGCGTTGCTTGCCGCACTGTTTCAGATCGTGCGATTCGAATCCGCTACCGATCCGAGGGGTCGAGCGGCCTGGAGCCTGGACTTTCGGCTTGCACCCGAATTGATGCAGGGTTTGAAGCACAAGGACTGGCTGGCGAATGCACTAGTTCGGCAGACTGATTTTCAGCTCGAACAATTGGCGATCCGGGGCAGTGACTGGACCGGGAAACTGGAAATTCTGTCGAGCAGTTTTCTTCCGTCGCTGCCTGTCGAGACTTTCGAAGCTGGTCCGGCGCTGAGCAGTGGCGCAAAGGATATTCCGTCATCGCTTTTCGGCTCGGCTCTGGAGAGGCTATCGACGATAACTGTGAGAGGCATGCTATTTCGGGGACAGGACACTAGATGAGATCAGGCTTTATCGACAAGCTGATTGAGCGGATTCGCCGGGTGCAACCCGAAGAGGTTCAGAATTATCTCGTTCGATTGGCCCAGGAGAAAGGGTTTCTCGAGCGGATTTTCGATGCGCTCCAGGAGGGCGTCGTAGTCACCGATGTACAGGGTAAGATCCAGTTTATAAACTCTGCCGCGGCGCACCTCGCCGGCGTCGAAGCAGATGAAGCCCTTGGGCGCTCGATCGAGGATAGCCTTGGAGGGTTAGAGTGGACGTCATTGCGATCGGACGAAGGCACCGTAAACCGTGATGTCGAAGTCTTTTATCCGCGCCATCGGTTCCTCAACTTCTACGTGGCACCGCTTCACCTCGACAAGGATGTACCGGAGTCTGCAGCCGTCCGACAAGATTTGGTCGGCTACGCGATTATTTTGCGGGACATCACGGAAGAGCGCCGCACAACGGAACGGACCATCGAAAGCGAGAAATTATCGGCGTTGACCTTGCTCGCCGCTGGGGTGGCGCACGAAATTGGCAATCCTTTAAACTCGCTAAACATCCATTTGCAGCTAATTGAGCGGAAGTTGAAGCGAGCACCGGCCCAGACGCGGGACAGCATTCAAGCGCTGTTGACCATCGCCCAAGGCGAGATCCAGCGCCTGGACTCCATCATTCATCAATTTTTGCGAGCTATCCGCCCGACCGCGCCTCGGTTTGAACTTCACGACATCAACGAAATCATCGAAGAGTCGGTAGCTTTCCTTCGGGCGGAGATTCGCGATCGCGATATACTGGTCGAGACGGACCTCGCGCCGGAGCTGCCAAGGCTGGAGTTGGATCGCGATCAATTAAAACAGGCCTTTTACAATATCATTAAGAATGCGTTCCAGGCCATGAGAACCGGTGGAATCCTGCATATCCGCTCCTGGCGCAGCAACGGATATGTGTCCGTCACCTTCAACGACAGCGGCGGAGGGATCTCCTCCGAGAACATGAGTAAGCTGTTTCGACCGTATTTCACAACCAAGGCTTCGGGCTCCGGCCTTGGCTTGTTGATCGTTCGGCGGATCATACAGGAACATGGCGGCGAGATTGAGATTGAGAGCACTCAGGGCAAAGGCGTGCGCGTAACTGTCCACCTGCCGCACGGCGACAAGAGAGTGAGACTTTTGAGCGATCGCCAGAGCAGCGCCGAGGGTGCCATGAATGCCGATGCAGGCTAGGTGCAAGCCTCCAGCCTTGGCATTGCCGGCGTTGGTGGCATTGTTGGGAGTCTTGGCATTTTCCCAATGCAGGGTACGATTTTAATTGTTGACGACGAAAAGCATACGCGCGAGGGCCTGCGGCAATCGCTCGAAGAGGAGTTCGATGTTTATACGGCCAGCAACATCCAGGAGGCCTTGAATGTGCTGGACTCCGATCAGATTGATCTCGTGCTGACCGACCTTCGCCTCGGTGGTGAGGACGGCATGTCGTTGATCGAAAAACTCCTCCAACGGCCACACCCGCCGATCTGTGTGTTGATGACGGCCTACGGGTCCATTGCGACTGCGGTTGAGGCCATGAAACGCGGAGCGCATGATTTCGTCACCAAGCCGGTAAATATCGACGAACTCGGCATCAAGATAGCGCGCGCCATTCAGAGCCGGCACACTGAGCAGGAGAATGTGCAGTTGCGACAACAGGTTCAGGAGCGATACGGGCTTGAACACTTGATTGGCGAATCGCGCGCCATGCACGAGATCTTTGAGATCATTCGCCAGGTCGCGCCAAGCCGGGCGACGGTTCTGATTCTCGGAGAGAGCGGTACCGGGAAGGAGTTGATTGCGCACGCCATCCATAACCTGAGCAACCGGGTCAAGGCCCGCTTCGTGGCGTTTAATTGTTCCGCCTTCTCACCGCAGTTGATCGAGAGCGAACTGTTCGGCCATGAAAAAGGGGCATTCACTGGTGCTGTTGAACGTCGGATCGGCCGATTAGAACTCGCAGGAGGCGGGACTTTATTCCTCGACGAGATCGCGGAAATCGATGCGAATGTTCAGGTGAAGCTTCTGCGTGCATTGGATCCGGGTGTCTTTGAACGCGTCGGCGGCAATCAATCCATCAAAGCTGATATCCGCTTGATTGCCGCGACCAACCGAGAGCTGCATGAACTAGTTCGTGAGGGGAAATTCCGCGAGGATCTGTATTATCGGCTGAATGTTGTCCAGATCCGGGTGCCGCCGCTCCGGGAACGCAAAGACGATATTCCACTGCTGGCGAGCGCGTTTCTGAAAGAGATCAGTCAGCGGGATGGCAAGGCGTTGCGTCCGCTCTCCACGGACGCAATGCAGTGCCTGATGAATTACGACTGGCCTGGGAATGTTCGCGAGCTGAAGGGTGCAATCGACTCCGGAGTGACGCTTGCCACCGGCCCGCAAATCACGGTTCGTGATTTGCCCGCCGCGGTACGGGGTCGTGCCGATTTTCTAACTGCGCGGCCGGAACCGAAAGGCGAGCAAATGAATTTGCACGACAATGAGATCTTGTTGATCACACGTGCGCTTGAAGATAGCGGGGGAAACCGCACAGAAGCCGCGAAGAAACTCGGGATCAGCCGCCGAACCTTGCATCGGCGTCTGAAAGAACTGCAACTGCCTCAGTAGTGCGTCTCTCAAACGAATGCGGCCTGTCGGTAACGGCAGATCTCGATTCGGCTGAGAAACTGCGGCTCAGCAGGAGCTTCGCCGTACCCAATGACGCTTCCGTTGCACGGCATTTGGTAGGCCGAGCCTCCCGGCGAGCCGCATTCCGGGTGATGGCGGTTTTCAGCAGAATCAGGCATCCAGCGAAAATCGGGGCGGAACCGTTGCCTCGCCGCCTTCGCGACGATTATCTGACCGACTTCTGTCCGCCGGCGGCGACAATCACGCCGATGATGACCAGGCCGGTGGCTACCAACCGAATCCCGGCGCTTACCCCGAAGGTATTGAGCATGGTAAGCAAGAGTACGAGGAAGAGCGCGGCGCCCCACAATCCAGGCACGTTGGCCTTTCCACCGCTGACCGAAGTTCCACCGATGACGACGCAGGCGATCGAAACGAGCAGATATTCGTCCCCAATCTCCAGCGAGGATCCCCGAAAATAACCGGCAAGGAGGGCTCCGCAGATCCCGCCGAGGGCACCGCTCAAAACATAGGTCGCACACCGAATGCGTTCTACTGCGATTCCGGCGAGCCAGGCAGCGCGAGAGTTCTGCCCGATCGCCAGCACCGAACGGCCGTAAACCGTCCGGTGCAAAAGGAGCCCGATTCCGACCGTGAAGAACGCCGCGTCGATTGCCAGCCAAGAGATTCCTGCCAGCTGCGCCGTGGTGAATTCGGCGAAGCCGGGCGGCGGCTTGATCTGCAGCCCGCGCCCGTAGCTGATGCCGATGGATTGGATGATGAAGCTGGCAGAAAGGGTCGCGATAATCGGGGGGATGCGCAGCAGCCGGATAAGAAGATAGTTGAAAATTCCAATTCCAATACCGGAGATTAGCGCAGCGAGCAGACCCGCTGCGATCATCGAGTCGGAGCCGGCCATCACCTTCATGGCGACAGCGCTCGCCAATCCGATATTGGCGGGCAGGGACAGATCGACGTTACCCGGCCCGAGCGTGATAACGAACATTTGCGCAACGCCGGCGATCACGGAAAAGACGGCAAGGGACAGCCCCGCCGTGATCATGCCGCCAGCCCCGTAGCCGTGCGTAAACGTGATAGCGGCTAGCCACACTAACAAGGCGCCGAGGTAAGACCAGATCCACGGTTTCGGGGAAATACCGAGCTTGGCTGCCAGCCTCATAGCGTCCTCCCGTCGGCCCGGTTAATGATCGCGCGAGCGGCCAGAACGATGATGAGGATCGCCCCCTGCGCTCCGACCTGCCAATCGGGCGAGATCCGCATGAAGTTGAGGAGGGAGCCGGCGAGGGTGAGCGTCAGCGCGCCAATCACCGCGCCGATCGGCGATACGCGACCGCCGACGAACTCGCCGCCGCCGAGAATTACGCCGGCGATGGAAAGCAGCGTATAGCCCTTGCCGATGTTCGCGTCGGCTGATGTCGTCAAGCCGATGAGGGCCAGGCCGGAGAGCACGCCAAAAATACCGGCGAGCGCGAACAAAACGATTTTGGTCTTCAGGAGGGACCATCCTGCCCGAGCGATCGAAGTCGGGTTGCCGCCCGAACCGCGCAAAATGGCGCCGTAGGAGGTTCGCATCAACGCGATATGGACGAGAGCTGCGATGAGAATAGCTGCGACGATAGAAAAAGGAATATAGGGCGTACGGAAATTCATTAAATCGTGCAGCCAGCCGGGCGCTTTGCCACCGGGTTTCGGCAACACCAGAATCGCCAGGCCTTGCCAGACAAAAAGCATTCCGAGCGTCACTACGATCGAGGGCACGTTACGGAGATAGATAATCGTGCCAACGAGCGCGTAAACGCCTACGCTGCCCAGGAGGATAAGGACGCCTAAGAGCGGGGCGTCGCGCAGCCAGGTCGCCGCCACACACCCCACGAAACTGACGAAGGTTCCGATCGAGAGATCGAGGTCGTTGACGGTGATGACGAACATCTGGGCGACCGTTGCGAGCGCCATTGGAATCGCGAGGCTGAGCATCAGATTGAGGCCGAAGTAGCTGATTGCCCGCGGATTTAGGGAGGCGATCCCGAGAATAACGAGCGTGAGCGAAAGAGCTGGTAAGGCTGCTCGCAGCAATCGGCGTCGCGTGCTGGCGGTACCCGAAGGAATTCGTGCGGTGTCCGCGGCGGAAGCCGAAGTCGTCATCACGCGACCTCCTGGAAAGAGGAGTGAATGACTCGCTCCTCGCTCAGCTCGCCGCGGCGTAGATCAGCGACAATGCGACCGTTACGGAACACATAGACGTGGCCGCAATTCTCCAATTCCTCCATCTCGGTCGTGTACCAAAGGAAAGTGCGGCCGGCATTAGCCTCGGTGCGAATCAGATCATAGACTTCGAGCTTGGTGCTGATGTCGACGCCGCGCATGGGATCGTCCATCAGCACGATCTTCGCTTCAGAGCCGAGCGCCCGGGCGAATAAAGCCTTCTGCTGGTTCCCGCCGGAGAGCGACAGGATGTTATTGCGCATGTTAGGCGTGTGAATTTTAATACGTTTCTGCCAGCGCTCGGCCAGCCGGTCTTCGAGTTCGGAAGAGATTAGGAAGCCGCTGCGCAACGCTGCAATCGAGCGAACGCCGATATTTTCGGCGATCGACCAGAGCGGGAATATCCCTTCGCTCTGCCGGTCGCCGGCGATAAGCGCGACCGGATCCGTAACCTCGATGCCATCGACGCGCCGGGTCGCGCCGGTGAAGATCGCTAATAAAAGCTCCGTCTGACCGTGACCGGAGAGACCGGCAAGCCCGACGATCTCACCCTGATGAGCAACAAGTTCAAGCCCGTCCCCCTGCGTGGTGGGGCGCGCCCGCACGCGAACCGGAGTTGTCCCACGCGGCGCGGCGGCTTCGTTTGGCGCTCGCATTTTTGTCGCAGCGGTGCCGCCCATTGCGCTCACCAACTTATCGCGATCGAAACCGGAAGCACGGCCGGTTGCGACCACGATGCCGTCGCGCATCACCACGATCCGGTCGGAATGTTTGAGTATTTCGCCGAGGAGATGAGAGATCAGAATGCAACTTGCGCCAGTCGCTACGACTCGCCGCACATGGGAAAGTAGTTGGCCGGCCGTATGGCTGTCCAGGGACGAAGTCGGCTCGTCAAGGATGACGAGATGGAGTGGATCCTTGGTAACGGTGAAGGCCCGCGCCACCTCGATCATTTGGCGTTTGCCGATGGACAGGTTCCCAACCAGGGCATCGCGAGCGATGCCGTGGCCGGGAAAGATCTCATCGAGTTTGCTGGTGATGAGCTCGCCCGCCTCTTTTCGCCAGCCCCATCCCGCAATAGACGGGTGAAGGACACGGGCGTTCTCGGCAACGGTGAGGTTGGGGCAGAGCGATAACTCCTGGAACACGCAGCGGATCCCAAGCTTCTGAGCCAGGACGACTGCATAGTTTTGTCGCGGTGTACTGCGAATGATGATCTGACCGCTGTCGGGGGCTAGCGTGCCGGCCAGGACATGCATCAGCGTCGATTTGCCAGCACCGTTATGGCCCACGAGGCCGACGCACTCTCCGGTGTCGACGGCGAAATCTACCCCCGCAAGCGCGCGGACGGCGCCGAAATACTTTTCGACGCCGTCCAATTTGACGATATTCACGTCGCTATTTCTTCATATTGGCCTCGATTGCCTGCTTTGCGTCCTCTTGCGTATATTCGTGGCTGGCGACGCCCCCGACCGGGATAGTGGGGAGCGCAGCTTCGAAGTCATCTTGGGTGAACGCAAGGTACGGCACGACCAGATCATGTGGGATGTCTTTACGGCCGTCTAGAATCTGCTGCGCGACCCAGAAGGCGAGGGTTGAGACACCAGGCGCGATCGAAGCTGACCATGTGGTGTAGCCGTCCTTGGCTTTCTGCTCTTTCCACCAGGCAAGCTCGTCCTGGCGATTGCCCATGATGATAATTGGTTCCTTGCGTCCGGCCCCGGCGAAGGCTTGCGCGGCGCCATACCCGTCTCCGCCTTGTGTGACTACACCGGCAATCTCAGGGAGCGACGGAAGGACCGTCGCGACCGCTTTTTGCGCGGTAGGCTGGTCCCAATCCCCCTCAACACTGTTGACGATCTTGAATTGCGGATACTTGCGGACGCCCTCTGCGATCCCGCCATGGATTGCGTCGTCGATCGAGGTACCAGCAAGGCCGCGGATCTCCAAGAGGTTCCCGCCCTTGGGCAGCCACTTAGTCAGATGCTCAACTTCCTGCTGGCCATAATCCTTGAAATCGACCACAACCCGCCAGGCACAAGGTTCGGTGACAATCCCGTCGAAGGAGACAACCACGATGCCGGCGTCACAAGCCTGCTTGATCGCGCCGTTCAAGGCGTCCGGCGACGACGCATTGATGACGATCGCGTTGTAACCTTGAAGGATCAGGTTCTGAATCTGCGCCGCCTGAGTCGGCACCTCCTTGTCGGCCGTCGTGAATACATCGGCAGCGGCGACGATCCCGTCAGCGACAGCTTTCTTGGTTACGATATCATAACTCTTCAACATGGCCTGCCGCCATGAGTTACCCGCATAGTTATTGGAGAACGCTATGCGCATCTTGCTCGTATCCGCGTGAGCTGCGCCGATAACCGCGGTGCCCGCGATGGCCAGGAAGACCTTTACGCAGGTAGATTTTTTCATGCCTTACCTCCAGTCGATGCTTGAGTCATAGTTCGCTTGCGCAGCCGGTCGCAACAGGTGCGCCGCGCAGGCTTACCCCGGTCGGGCGAGGCGAAAAATCGCACGCTTCGAACCTTGATGACAAGAGCCAAATTTTGGTACTTGGAGGGGAGCCGGCCCGGACAAGCAAGAGTGCTTCAGGCGCTGCGCTAGGAGGCTAGTTGAGGTCGAAAAATCAGTCAATGAACTTCTCTGGCGCATCTGACAAATCCCGTATCGTGAGGAAAAAAGAATGATCAATGCTACCTGTGTCCTTGACGCTAAATCGGTGCTCGGTGAGGGGCCGTTGTGGGATGTGGGCGAACAGCGGCTCTATTGGGTCGACATCAAACGTCGAATCATCCACCGGTTCGATCCAATCGCGCGGGAAGACAAATGCTGGTCGACCCCGGAGGACGTAGGCTCCCTGGCGGTGCGTGAGCGGGGCGGGCTTGTCGTCGCCTTCAAATCGGGATTTCATTTTTACAACCTTGAGACCGGCCTGGCGACATCATTGGCATTGCCACCAGAACAGCCTGATAACAACCGTTTTAATGACGGGAAGACCGATCGTTTGGGCCGCTTCTGGGCCGGCTCCATGGACGACAACGAAAAAGCGCCGTCGGGCGGTCTCTTCCGGCTGGATAGAAACCTCGAATGCAAGCAAATGGTCGACGGGATCATTTGCTCGAATTCGCTTTGCTGGAGTCCCGACAGCAAGGTGATGTACTACGCGGACAGCTGGCAACGCGTAGTCTGGGCGTGGGATTTCGAGCTCGAGACCGGAACAATTCGCAACCGGCGTGTCTTTGTTGAAGTCTCGCGCTCCGAGGGTGTACCCGACGGGGCGACAGTCGATGCCGAAGGATTCTTCTGGCTCGCGCTTTGGGACGGGTGGCGGGTCACTCGTTATGACCCAAAGGGCAGGGCACAGCAGTCGGTCAAGCTACCGGTCAAGCGGCCAACGTGCCCGATGTTCGGCGGGTCGAGCTTGAGTACCGTCTATGTAACCTCGGCTTCGATCGGGCTGTCGGACCAGGAACTCAAGGAGCAGCCGCTGGCCGGCGGTCTCTTCGCCTTTGAGCCGGGCGTGCCTGGACTTCCCGAGATGCGGTTCGAGGGATGATCTTTGGGTAAGAGTTACCGCGTGAAAGCTATCCGTCTCGAAGAACCCGGTCATCTGGTATTGGCTTCCAGCGATCCACCAGCGGCGCTGCAGGCTGAGGAAGCGTTGGTGCGTGTTCGCCGGATAGGCGTTTGCGGGACCGATATCCACGCCTTCGCAGGCGACCAACCGTTTTTCAGTTACCCGCGGATCCTCGGCCATGAGCTTGGCGTGGAGGTGGTTGAAGTTGGTGACCCAGCTGGGAGTTTGAAAGCAGGCGATCGTTGTTCGGTCGAACCTTACATCAACTGCGGGACCTGCATTGCCTGTCGCCGTGCCAAACCGAACTGCTGCGTTGACCTCAGAGTTTTAGGCGTCCACATCGATGGCGGGATGCGTGAAGAAATCGTGGTCCCGAGCCGCAAGTTGCATGTGTCACGGAGCTTGACGCTCGATCAATTGGCCCTGGTCGAGACCCTGGGAATTGGATGTCATGCCGTGGAACGGGCGGGCGTCGAGTCTGGCGAGGTCGCGCTGGTAATCGGTGCTGGCCCGATCGGGTTGTCCGTGATGCAGTTTGCGATCGAGGCAGGAGCGCAGGTCATCGTGCTCGACATTAACCAGAAGCGTCTCGAATTCTGCCGGGAGCAGCTGGGTGTGCCATTCGCTATTGATGCAACCAATAAGACCCCGCTCGAGGCATTGAAAACCATCAGCAGCGGTGATCTTCCGACAGTGGTATTTGACGCCACCGGCAACTCTAACTCGATGATGAGTGCGTTCGACTATACAGCCCACGGCGGCCGGCTGATCTTTGTCGGATTGTTTCAAGGCGACCTGACTTTCAATGACCCGAACTTCCACCGGCGCGAACTTACGATCTTATCGAGTCGGAACGCACGACCGGAGAACTTCACCCGCATCATTCGAGCAATTGAATCGGGTCGGATCAATACCACCCCGTGGATTACTCATCGAGCGCAATTCGCTGAGGCCGTCTACCAGTTTCCGAGATGGACCAGGCCCGAGACAGGGGTGATCAAAGCGATGATTGAAGTTTGAACCTGTGCCAACCCTCGAGCCAGGCACGGCGTGAGCCGCAAACACGATGGCTTCCGTCGACCTTTAGCAGCTGGAGGCCTTGCTCTCAGCGTTGCTGACCCGCCAGGTGCGGAATTTGTTAGTCCTCGGCCCAAATTGCGAAATTGACTTGTAGGGCGGCTGGCCCAGCCGCCGGAACTTCACCTTCGGTTGCTTGCGCCCTTGGAACCCCGAACCCCCTTCGGCCCTGTAACCACCGGGACCGCGAAGCGTCTCCCGCTTACGGTACGCCTGGGAGTCTTGGAATATTCGGCACGAAAGATGCCTTATTCATTACCGCCGCAGGCCTAGGAAGTTGTGATCTAGAGGAGACCACTCCTGGAGCGGCGGAGACATGTCATGAAAATTGCACGAATTGTAACGCAGTCCGCATGGGCCAGACAGAACCGCGGGTTGACTCAGAGAGCTGCCGGACGGAAGAGAATCTATTACCCGCTGTTCGTGAGCCGCCGCCTGCTCGGATATTAAGCTTTTTATGCGCAAGGCACGTTGGATTCCTCTTGTAATCGGGCTTCTACTGATCGGGGCGCTTTGGTATTTCTATTTCCGCCCGTCGCACCCACCGAATGCCGTACAGCAACAGGGACCGCCCGCTCAGGCTGGCCAATCCGCGCGGCATGGAGGAGGTAGTGGCGGTCCGCGCGGAGGCGGCGGACCCGGGGGCGCTGTGCCGGTCGTCGCCGGTGCCGTCGAGAAGAAAGATGTTCCCATTTTCCTCAACGGGATCGGAACGGTTCAGGCCTTCAATACGGTGACAGTCCGTCCCCAGGTTGGTGGAATATTGACGACGGTGGCTTTTCAGGAAGGTCAGGATGTCAAAAAAGGTGACCTTCTTGCGGTCATCGATCCGCGGCCCTATCAGGCGCAACTTGATGGGGCGGTCGCGAAGAAGAACCAAGACATAGCTCAGCTGAATAACGCCAAGGTTCTCTTCGATCGAGATACGGACTTATTCAAGAAAGGCGTCCTGGACCATCAAACCTATGACACCCAAAGATTTATGGTGGATCAGCTCGACGCGACGGTAAAGGCTGACCAGGCGGCGATCGATAACGCACAAACACAGCTAAGTTATACCCAGATCACTGCTCCTTTCGATGCCCGGTGCGGTATTCGTCAGGTGGACCAGGGAAATGTCGTGTCTACGGGTTCCACGCTGGTGGTGCTGACCCAGCTCAAACCAATATCGGTCATCTTCACCTTGCCCCAGCAGAATCTACTAGCGATCAACGCGGCATCCTCTCAGGGTACCCTGAAGGTGACGGCGCTCGATGCCAGCCAAAGCAAGCCGCTCGCGGAAGGAACGCTGGCGGTCGTCGACAACGAGATCGACACTACGACCGGTACGATAAAGCTGAAAGCTACCTTCGCGAACGAAGATTTAAAACTGTGGCCGGGACAATTTGTTAACACACGCCTGCTTGTCTCAACCCAAAAGGATGGACTAGTTGTCCCTGCTTCGGTTGTGCAACGGGGCCCGAACGGAGCGTTTGCTTATGTGATCACGCCGAATAATACGGTCGAAATGCGCCCGGTGGAGGTCGGCCAGATTGACGGTGGCCAGGCGTTGATCAATAGCGGGCTGCAGGAAGGCGAGCAGGTCGTTGTTGACGGCCAATACAAGCTCCAGCCCGGGGCCCAGGTGCAAATCACGAATCCGAATCGGCCCGGGGGTGGCAGACCGCTAGCCCAAAACGATCGCGTTCCTGATTCCGATCAGTCAATGCAACCAGGGGGTGCCGGGCAGAGTGAGGCGATGGGACCCAAGCCTGCCAATCCTAGTCCAGCGACGCAAGCAGGCGTCCTCGGGAATCAGGCAACGCAGCCGGCTCCTTCCGATCAGAGTCAGGCGGCGGTGCCCAAGCCGTTTGGGCAGAATCAGTCACCGGACGGCAAGCCGCTCAGCCAGAACGGCGCCGGCCATCATGGACACCGGCCGGAGGCCGCCCAACCATCCGGCGGAAAGGCTCCCCCGTCTGCCATGGCAACTCAAGAGCATGAGAACAAGCACAAATAAGGCGATGATTCTTTCTGCGTTAATCGTTCCGAGGGCAACCGCAGCTGTGGTGGAGTCCCAAGCCAGGCCGCTATGAACGTTTCTGAACCATTTATCCGAAGACCGATTGCCACCTCCCTTTTGATGGCGGGTGTTATCCTGCTCGGGCTTCTGGGATATCTGCTCCTGCCAATCTCATCGTTGCCGACGGTCGATTTTCCAACGATCCAGGTGGTCACGCGATATCCTGGGGCGAGCCCCCAGGTAATGACATCAGCGGTCACAACGCCCTTGGAAACGCAATTGGGCCAGATCAGTGCATTGACCTCGATGAGCTCAACCAGCTCATTTGGCGTCAGTACGATTACCCTGCAGTTCGATCTTAGTCGCGACATCGACGTCGCAGCCCAGGATGTACAGGCCGCGATTAACGTTGCCAGAGGCTATCTGCCGGCCGATCTCCCGAATCTGCCTACGTACAATAAAGTTAATCCTGCGGACACCCCGATCCTGACGCTGGCAATTACTTCCGACTCTCTCCCCATCGCCAAGGTAAACGATTTTGCCGATTCTCTATTGGCTCAGAAGTTAAGCCAGGTTTCGGGTGTTGGTCTGGTCACGATTGAAGGAAACCAAAAACCGGCTGTTCGTATTCAATTTAATCCGGCGGCGTTGGCATCGCTCGGCATGGGGCCGGAGGATCTGCGAAACGCCATCACTCAGGCGAACGTGAACGCTCCGAAGGGAAGCTTTGATGGCGCCCGACAGTCTTACACCATCGGGTCGAACGATCAGCTTCAAACTGCCGATGCGTATCGACCGCTGATTCTTGCCTACCGAAACGGCGCACCGGTGAAGCTGAGCGACGTCGCAACGGTGGTCGACGGTGTCGAGAATGACCAATTGGCTGCCTGGGTTGGGGACAAACCGGCGGTGTTAGTCGACATTCAACGGCAGCCGGGCGCCAACATTATTCAAACCGTTGACCGTATAAAAAGGCTGCTTCCGAAGTTAACTGCCTCGATTCCGCCGGCGGTTAAAGTTTCTATCCTGACTGATCGAACGCAAACAATCCGGGCCTCGGTCCGCGACGTTCAATTTACTCTTATTCTGACCGTAGGTTTGGTGATCCTGGTGATTTTCCTCTTCCTGCGGAAGCTCTGGGCGACAGTCATTCCGAGTGTTGCGCTGCCGCTCTCGCTGATCGGAACGTTCGGGATTATGTACCTAGCCGGGTTCAGCTTGAACAATCTTTCGCTCATGGCGCTGACCATCTCGACCGGGTTTGTCGTCGACGACGCCATCGTGATGATCGAGAACATCTTCCGCTATATTGAAGCCGGCGATTCGCCCTTAGAGGCCGCGCTCAAGGGCTCTCGGCAGATCGGGTTTACAGTAATCTCGCTGAGTATTTCGCTTATCGCGGTTTTCATTCCCTTGCTGTTCATGACCGGGATCGTCGGCCGATTGTTCCGGGAATTTGCCATTACGTTGAGCGTTGCCGTCGTCGCGTCGGCGATTGTGTCTTTGACGCTTACACCAATGATGTGCGCGATGTTCCTCAAGCCGATTGAACACAACAAGCAGGGTAAGTTTTACCGGTGGGGGGAAAGGGTTTTCGATGGGATGCTTAATCTTTATGACGCTGGGCTGAAATGGGTTCTCCGGCATCGGCTGATCACTCTGATCGTTGCCATCGCGACGCTGATCGCAACGATTTACCTTTATGTCGCTATTCCCAAAGGGCTACTCCCACAGCAAGACACCGGAGAAATTATCGGGGTGACTGATGCCGCCCAGAATATCTCCTTTGCCGGCATGATCGATCGACAGCAGCAAGTGACAGATATCGTACGGCGAGATCCGGATGTCCAGAGTGTCGCCGCTTTCGTCGGCGCGGGTACGGTCAACGCTACGGTGAACACCGGACGGCTGTACATCGTCTTGAAGCCACGAATCGAAAGGCAGTCGAGCGCGGACCAGATCATCGGGCGCTTGCGCGAGGCAACCAGGAACATCGAGGGCATCTCTCTGTTCATGCAGTCAGTGCAGGATTTGCAAATCGATACTCGGGTCAGTCGCACCCAATATCAATACGTCCTTCAGGATTCCGATGCCGCGGAGTTAGCAGAGTGGACTCCGAAATTTTTGGCGGAGCTCAGGAAGTTACCTGAGCTTAGCGATGTCGCCAGTGACCAGCAAACGAACGGACTGCAAACGGTGATCGATGTCGATCGTGAAAAAGCATCGCGTCTCGGAGTGCAAACGGACGCGATCGACAACGTCTTGTATGATGCTTTCGGACAGCGCCAGATCTCGATCATTTTTACGCAGCTGAATCAGTTCCGGGTTGTCCTCGAAGTTGCGCCAAATTTCCGAAATTCTCCCAATTCTCTCGATAAAATTTACGTCAACGCTACTGGTTCCCAACAAGCAAACATTGCTAATCCCGGATCGATCACAGCCAACGGCGCAATTACGACCGGTGGCACTCCGGTACCGTTGTCAGCGTTCGCGACCATGCGCACGACCACCGCGCCGCTATCCATTCTGCACCAGAACCAGTTTCCGGCCTTAACAATCTCTTTCAATCTTGCCCCGGGAAGTTCTCTGGGTCAGGCGGTACAAGTAATTCAGCAAGCAAAAGCTCGGGTTGGGCTACCTGAGACGGTTGCGACAACTTTTACTGGAACGGCGGCGGAGTTTCAGTCTTCGCTGCAGTCGGAGCCGTACCTGATCCTGGCCGCCATAGTGGTGATCTATATTGTGCTCGGTGTGTTGTATGAAAGTTACATTCACCCGATTACGATTCTGTCGACCTTGCCATCAGCCGGCGTAGGAGCACTGCTGGCTTTATTTCTGTTCCGGATCGATTTTTCACTGATCGCGTTGATTGGAATCATTCTGCTGATTGGAATCGTAAAGAAAAACGCAATCATGATGATTGACTTCGCTCTGGATGCAGAGCGAGAAGAAGGTAAGACGCCGGAGGAGTCTATCTACCAGGCGTGCTTATTGCGTTTTCGCCCAATCATGATGACCACGATGGCAGCGCTCCTCGGCGCGCTACCTCTCGCGGTTCAGGAAGGTACAGGGGCAGAGCTGCGCAAACCGCTGGGGATCACCATCGTGGGCGGTCTGCTGGTTTCCCAGATCCTTACGCTCTACACCACGCCAGTTATCTATCTTTATATGGATAAACTTGGCAAATGGCTGATGCGCAAGAAACAGGCAACGAAGCAGGTTCTTGAGCCGGTAGAGGTATTGGTGCCATGATGTGGTTAGTAAAAACGCGGCTCAAGGCTGGTCAGAATTTAGCCTGGGCCAGGAATTTCCACAAGGAAGCCCGAAGCGCTGAAAGTGCGGCAGAGGCGCTCTTGATCAGGGCGGGAGATGAGATCAGAAATCAGCCCGCCTCGGACCAATGAATGTGTCAGAACCATTTATTCGCCGACCGATAGCGACGTCCCTTCTTGCCCTTGGCTTGATGCTCACGGGGTTAATTGCCTATCGGTTCTTGCCGGTCGCCCCCCTCCCCCAGGTTGACTTTCCTACCATCAATGTCCAAGCCAGCTATTCCGGCGTGGATCCCGAAACCGCGGCGACATCCTTGGCGGCGCCTTTAGAACGAAGATTTGCTAACATCGCCGGTGTTAACGAGATCACCTCAGTTAGTCAACTGAACGGAACGCGGATCACCCTGCAGTTTGACCTCAGTCGGGACATTAATGGAGCAGCCCGTGACGTCCAAGCCGCTATCAATGCCGCCTCCAATGAACTACCATCGGGTCTACCCAATCCACCGACCTACCGCAAGGCGAACCCGAACGATACACCGGTGTTAATTCTTACCTTAACTTCGGACGCGTTCCCTTTGTCGCAAGTGTACAACTATGCTAACCAGATTTTGCAGCCGGCCCTGTCGCAGGTACCCGGGGTCAGCGAAGTAGATGTCGCAGGCGGAGCCAAGCCGGCAGTACGGGTGCAGGTCGATCCGGCCGCGCTGGCTGCCATGGGACTCAGCATCGATAACGTGCGCTCCGTCCTGCAGGGTCAGAATAAAGACGAACCCAAGGGATCGATCGACGGCGATCGGCTGAGCTTCACGGTGAATAGTAATGACCAACTTTTCACCGCGAAGGACTATCAGAATATTATCATCGGACAGAACAATGGCGTCCCGATCACCTTGAGTGCGGTGGGTCGCGCGATCGACGCGACCGAAGATCGGCTCCAGGCCGGCTGGTTCAATTCCAAGCGAGCTGTGATTATCCTGATTCGAAAGCAGGCGGACGCGAATGTCATCGAAACCGTCGATCGCATCAAGTCCATTCTGCCTCAACTGCAGCTATGGTTGCCTCCGGCTATTCACCTCCAAATCCAGAGCGATCGAACTACCACGATCCGAGCTTCAGTACATGATGTACAAATTTCACTTCTAATCAGCATCGGTCTGGTCGTGATGGTCTGTTTCCTGTTCCTGCGTCGAATTTCGACGACCTTCATCGCTTGCGTTACGGTTCCGCTCGCGTTGGCCGGCACCTTTGCGATGATGTATCTGCTTAAGTTCAGCCTGGACAACATCTCCCTGATGGCGCTGACCATCTCGGTGGGGTTCGTTGTCGATGACGCTATTGTTGTAATGGAAAACATTGTTCGCTATGTCGAGGCTGGCATGACCCCGCTCGAGGCCACCCTCAAAGGCGCGCGTCAGATCGGGTTTACCGTCGTTTCGATCAGTATCTCCCTGGTTGCAGTTTTCATTCCGCTGCTTTTCATGGGTGGAATCATTGGTCGACAATTCCACGAGTTCTCCGTCACCCTGAGTGTCGCGATCCTGGTTTCCGCGGTCGTGTCGCTGAGCCTGACTCCCATGCTCTGTTCCCGGCTTCTGCGACAGGAAAAACCCGGGCAATCTCATAGTTGGTTTAACCGCATCACGGAGCGTGCCTTTAGCGGCATGCTCAACCTCTACTCGAGATCGCTCCGGTGGGTACTGCGGCATTCTTTCTTAATGCTGCTCGTGACGGCCGCGACGCTCGCTTTGACGATCTGGCTGTATACCATCGTCCCCAAAGGATTCTTTCCCCAACAAGATACGGGCATGTTGATGGGGATGACGGAGGGGGCGCAGGATATCTCTTTTGCCGCGATGGTGCAAAAACAGAACCTGGTGACAGAAATCGTGAAACGCGACCCGGCTGTTCAGTCGGTTAGCTCTTTCGTTGGCAGCGGAGGCGGGGCCAGCGGAAGCACCGGCCGAATGTTCATAACCTTGAAACCACGAAAGGAGAGAACGGCCTCCGCTTCAGAAGTGGTCGCCCGGCTACGCGGGAAGACGTCCCGGATACCTGGGATCGGCTCTTTCTTTATCGCTTTGCAGGATATCCGCATCGGCGGCCGAGCTGTGAAGGGTCAGTATATCTATTCGTTAGTAAGCCCGAACCAACAAGATCTGGATGTCTATGTTCCTAAGCTGATGGACCAACTGAAGAAGCATCCAGAGCTGAAAGATCTGACGACCGATCAACAGGACCGTGGCCTCGAGTCGGACGTGGTTGTAGACCGACTTAAGGCGTCGCAGCTCGGTATCCAACCTCAGCAAGTCGACAGCGCCTTATACAGCGCCTTCGGCCAGCGGCAGGTCTCTGTGATGTACACTGAAAGAAATCAGTTCCATGTCGTTCTCGAAGCGTCGCCGCAATACCTCGATGACCCGACCTCCCTTGACAAAATCTACATCTCCGGCGCGAATGGTATTCAAGTTCCACTAAGTGCGATTGCGCACTTTCAGACTTCGAACACTCCGACGTCGATCAATCATCAAGGTCAATTTCCAGCGGTCACTTTTTCCTTCAACCTGGATCCTGGCACGTCTCTTCAGGCGGCAACTAACATCATTCAAACGGCGGCCCGGGAAATTAATATGCCAGACACCATCCGGGGCAGCTTCCAGGGAACAGCGCAGGTATTTACCGACTCGCTGGCCACCGAGCCTTTGCTGATCCTGACAGCGATCATCGCAGTCTACATTGTGCTTGGCATTCTTTATGAAAGCTATATTCACCCGATTACCATTCTTTCGACGTTACCTTCAGCGGGCCTCGGCGCTCTGCTTGCCTTGATCGTGTGCAAGGTAGATCTGTCGATTGTCTCGATTATCGGAATTATTCTGTTAATCGGAATCGTGAAGAAAAACGCGATCATGATGGTGGACTTTGCGCTTGAGGCGGAGCGAGAGGAAAATCGCTCGCCAGCGGACGCGATTTATCAAGCCTGCATCGTCCGATTCCGGCCGATTATGATGACGACCTTAGCCGCGATGTTTGGTGCGATTCCGCTTGCGGTTGGCATGGGCGAAGGCTCGGAAATTCGGCAACCACTTGGTGTGGCAATCATAGGTGGGTTGATTGTGTCACAGCTTCTGACCCTTTATACGACCCCGATCATCTACCTTTATCTGGACCGGCTCCGGCAGCGGCGCCCGACGGCGATTCCAGCGCCATCGCCCCAGCCGGCGTAGGGATTTGCTGACCGTAACATCGGTCCTCCGCCCGGGCGGATCACGCTCAAAGGTAGCCTCAAGGGGTTAGTAGGTAGCAGCGTTTGCGGTTTAGGCTCATCCGCCGCGCCGGATTCGCCCTACCGTCATTCTACAACTACACCACACCAATCACCCATTATGCAAAGCCTACGGCGCGGCAAACCCTCTTACTTCTGACCGATCACCTCACGAAGTCGCCCCGAGTCGATCGCCGTCGGAAATCCTGAACCCGTGCAGGAATTCTTCCGCGAACAAGCGCCTTTTACCCTCCAACTGGATCTCACGAAGCAAGAGCGCACCGTTTCCGCAACCTGTCAGGATGCCTCGTCGAGACGTTCTGATCACGACGGCTTCCTTCCCATGCATTCGGTGCACGGGCAGCGCACAATGAATTTTAAGTTTGCGGATCCAACCATCGTCGGCCGCAATTTCTGTGTAGGCACCGGGCCAGGGATTCATCGCGCGGACGTGGCGATCAAGTTCCCAACAGGATTGAGCCCAATCAATTAGCCCCGAGCTCCGATTGAGCTTTGGAGCATAGTTCGCTGCCGCGTCGTCCTGGGGGATCCTAGGGGCGTGGCCGCTGAGCAGCAAGTTCGTGGCTTCTTCCAGCGCCTGGGGTGCAAGCGCCCCGAGCCGGTCATGCAGGGAGCCCCCGGTCTCACGCCGTCGGATCGGGATCGATTTGGTCAGGAGGATATCGCCGGTATCAAGCCCTTCAGCCATATACATGATAGTAATTCCGGTATGCCGGTCGCCAGCCAGGATTGCTGCCTGGATCGGTGCTGCCCCACGGTATTTCGGCAATAGCGAGGCGTGCAGGTTTATGCACGCTAAGCTCGGCATTTCCAACAGTGCTTTTGGCAAAATTTGCCCGTAGGCCGTCACGATGATCAGGTCGGGCGCCAGAGCCCGGATCGCGGCCAATGCTTCAGGTCTGCGTACTTTCTCGGGTTGCAGGATCGGGACCGAGGTTGACCCAAGGAATCGCTTTGGTGGTGGTGGTGTGAAAACCTGCGATCGTCCTACCGGCCTGTCCGGCTGGGTCACGACACCCACGAGTCGGACCGACTTGGAGTGCGCCAGCCATTTTAAGACAGGCAATCCGATCTCGCCGGTACCCATGAAGACAACCCGCGGTGTCTGAGTTTTAGGCATTGGATTGTAGGACGGGTCGCTGACCCGTCGGCCTACAGCTTAGGCGGCAGAGCCTGCCGCCCTACAGCGTTCAGGCATTGAACGGTAGAACGCCGTCGTGGGAATTCCAAATCGTCTCGATGATGTCGTGAAGAACTTTTACCGGCGGCTGCAATGCGTCGACAGTTACCACACGGTCCGAATAATAATCGAGGACCGGCCTGGTCTCCTTTTCGTACAGATCGAGCCGCATGTTGATGACTGCTTCGCTCGCATCATCAAGGCGGTTGTCTTTTAACGCGCGTTTCCGCAATCTGCGCACCAGTTCTGCGCGCTTGGGGCACTGGAGATTGAAGACCGCCTTAACATCGATCAATCCCTCCATCAGCTTTGCCTGGCCCGGGTTTCGTGGAATGCCGTCCAAAATCAAAGCATCGATATCCGGTTTGAACTCGCCCCCTACGACCTGGTGCTCGATACTCGTTCGCCAAAGTTCCACGGTGAGATCATCGGGTACCAGCAAGCCCTTGCTGGAGTATTCGATGAATTTTTGACCAAGTGGCGTCCGAGTATCCAGGGAACGAAATACGTCGCCGCAGGCGCAGTGGAAAAATCGAGGCACTGTCCCCAAAACCTTTCCTTGTGTTCCCTTGCCGCCGCCCGGCGGTCCCATGATCAGATAAGTTATGTACCGGTTCATATGGGGGAAGACTCAAGATCGAAACTAAGAGTGTTCACGGCAAGCAGATTTTCTGACAAGGAGCTAGATTCCAATGCCCTCCTTCACTCGTCCTTGGCTTCCTCTGAGATCTGCGGTTAAATGAACGGCGTGCTAAGTTTGACGGTTCTCGGGAGCGGAAGCGCAGGGAATTGTTCGCTTGTCGCCACGGATAGCTGCCGATTCCTGGTTGATGTCGGATTGAGCGCTCGCCAGATATGTCAGCGGCTTCAGTCGGTAGGAGTCCGGCCCGAGTCCCTGGACGGGATTGTCATCACGCACGAGCACGGCGATCATGTGGCCGGCCTCGAGGTTTTTACCCGCCGATTCAAAATTCCTCTCTACTGCAATCGGGACACCGCTGAAGCGTTGGTCTACGGCGGTTACGTGAATCAGCCGACTTTCAAGAAGTTTGAAACCGGTTCGCCATTCCTGATCAAAAATGTCGAGATCCAAAGTTTTTATGTACCGCACGATGCCGTTGACCCGGTTGCATTTGTATTTGCGAGCAATGAAGGGGCGATCGGATTTCTGACAGACCTCGGCCATGCGCCAAAACACGCTCTTGAGCGCATCCGTCAGGTACATACGCTGGTGGTTGAGACCAATCATGATGAGCGAATGCTGCAAGAAGATGCGAAGCGGCCATGGTCGGTCAAACAGCGCATTCTTTCGAGGCATGGCCATCTCTCGAACGAGGCGGCGGCGAAGGTGGTTGCAGAGATTGCCGGCGACCGGCTTAGGCGGGTGGTTTTGGGTCACCTGAGCCGGGAATGCAACAGGCCGGAGCTGGCCCAGGCGGCAATGGTTCGATTGGGTTTAAACACCCTCGACCTATTCTGTGCGGCGCAACACGAGGTGAGTCCAACCTTTATCGTTGAGTCCTCCCCGGCGCTAATGGTTCGTGAGCAGGTAGAGCCAGTTCGTCACGATCGCAACCACAAGGATAGTTCCCAAGCCACGTTTGATCTTGGCTGGCAGGGACCCGAATCGGATCCGAGGCAGTTCGAATAACAGAACAACGCTCGCGTACAAATCAAATCCGATCGTCGCCGCGTAAGCAGAGAACATCAAAGGGTTTAGCGCAATCGCGCGGCGAACGTCGCCGCGGGCGAGTGCAAGCGCACACCGTGTCGAACCGCACGTCGGACACGGAATACCGAGCAGGTGGTGGATCCAACACTTGGGCCAGGGCAAACCGCAGGCGAGCCAAGTCAAGCAACCAACCGCTAGAGCAACTGATCCGAAGAGGAACCAGCCTTCAA
The DNA here is from genome assembly GCA_049585495.1 of Chthoniobacterales bacterium. Lineage (GTDB taxonomy): Bacteria > Verrucomicrobiota > Verrucomicrobiia > Chthoniobacterales > JAFAMB01 > JBAUZZ01. Next base: position 32,146 of record JBAUZZ010000071.1, read on the forward strand.
AATCCATTTCGTTCGGTGCCAACGGCCGGCAAAACCGGCGTATCGCCTTCAACGAAGCTCCTTTTGGGCCTGAGCAATGAAGAAGAATACGAGTCCTATTAGCGTGCCGATGCACATAAAATACGGGATAAGCAGGGCAACCGCGGCTTTCCAACCTTCGGTTTGATGCACTTTCTGAAGTCCCGTGATCGCCGCAATCAAATACCAGACGACCGCCGCAATCGGACCGACGCATGGGACAATGCTAACGATCTGCGCGGCCTGAGAATAACAGATGACTTTGTAGGTACCTTCATAACCTTTAGTAGCTCCCCCGAGAATCGTAAGCAGGAAATGGTAAATGCCTGCCATTACAAAATTGATCCCGACGAGTAATGCAAAAAGAATGACGAAAATCAGCGGAAGCGCGATCGCCCACATGGCAGGGCCAATCTTTTCGTCTCCTTCGAGGTGCGAAAATGCACCGCCCAGCGGAACTAACGCCAATTGGAGCCCAAGGGAGATCAACAACTGAATTCCAACAACGGCAACGAAAAAACCGGTTGGTCTTCCCAACTTACCATTCAGCGGCAGCCGGGCGAACGTTGGCCCCGGCTCGAAGAGGACCTGCCTGAAGGTGGTGAAAAACGCTTTTCCAAAACCAAGCTCAGAGAGTTGTTCCCATGCTGGTGCCACCCCCGCGGCGGCGGTTGCGACCTCGTTGGAAGGCACCATAGCGGGCGGCACGAGGGGCGGGGGCTCTGGTATGGGAGAAGGGATCGTGAGGCCAGGAAATTCGGAAAGCGGTTTCCAAGTTTCCATGCCTTCCTGCCACGCAAGGTCCGTGGCGACAAATTGCGCCTGGTCAAGTCTGCGTTGAATCTCTTCCAAAGTGAAAGTGCCGAGATTTTGGCCGGCCCGATTGATCCATATCTTCATTTCCTTTCGGGTTGTAGAGGAAGATTGGGGGTGAGGTCAAACGCTGACTCCAAATGGGATCGATCTCGCCCTCGATGCATCAAAATTCGCCTCGCGCAGCGGACGCGAAAGACCCAGAGCGATTGTAGGGCGGCTGGGTCAGCCGCCGAGATAGCCACTTAGAAATCCGCCAACTAAGTTTCCGAGTTTAGATTCAGTGCACGCACGCTGCTCAGGGCGATGTTTCGGCGCCCGATCTGTATCAATATCTGTTCAACATCCAGGGCTTTTATTTCGGCGCCCGGGTGATAATAAATCTCAGAGAGTCCCCCGCGTGGAATCTTCTCGAGACACTTCAAAAACTCTCCCGTGCCCATCCGGCCTGAGTAACCGAGTCCGAGTACGGCATCCGCGAAGCTTTTGGCGTTGGACCTCAATTTGATTTGTGCGGCCCGACTCAGAGCGTTAAAAATCACTCCCACAAAGTGCACCGGCTTCGGTTCGTACACTAGACGGAGAAATGGGAAATTTGCGGTGATGTTCAGGGTAAACCCGAGGATCTTCGGATGCAGATGCAGATGGCAATGCCCGTCCCAGTAGTCTGTACCGAGGTCCAACGCGCGAAACCGTTCGAACTGCGAGCAAATCTCCCGCTGAAGGGACGGCCAGAGGGTTCTACGGAACATATAAGCCAGGCTCGCTGTTAATGGGCGGCCTGACAGGTCGCGCTCCGCGTTAGTAATCGAAGAGCGTTCGGTCGCTTTGCCGAGGCAGAGCGTGAGATGTAGCCCGATACCCAGGGTCGGATTACGTTTTGCGATCCGAAGCGCCTCATCAACTGCCCGCCCAGTGACCATCAAGTTGGCTTGTTCTAGTAAGCCCGCTTCGAAGTCGCGTTGCACCGCTTCGTTTACCAGGCTGCTGCGGCCGAAGTCGTCACCGGTAATGATCAGGTTCGTGGAACCGGTCATAGTTGATTTGTAGGGCGGCTGGGTCAGCCGCCGCAACGTCGGAATCCAACCGCTCCCAGCCGGCTTAGGCAGTCCCCGGCTCCTGATCCGGAATGCGGCTCGCCGGGAGGCTCGCTCTACCGGCGCCGTCCACCGAAACGCCACCGGTACGAAGCTCCTGCTGAGCCGCCCTAGAAGGCAATTTCGGAATTTGGCTTGAAGAGACGCTCACTTCAGACATCCTCCTCGCTCTTCGGAGCGTCTCTATTTAGCAGTGCGAGGATATGCCGTTTTTTCTGGTCGTAGCTTAAGGCGTGAAAATTTCGGATTTCTTCAAGACGCCGTGCGCCGATCAGCGTGTCGAGGTAGTGAGTGTATGCCAAAGCCAACTCGGCTGTCTCCAGATATCGGGCTCGCAGATTTTCGTCTTGATAGGCGTCAGGCAGACGCGACTCAAATAAGTGAAACCGGAGCCAGCGGCGATCCATTCTCGAGACTTTCTGGGTCCGGCGAAAAAACGCGACGAATAGGAGCAATACCAGATAGGTGTCGACGAGACCTTGCAATTCAAGGTTTCTCGCAAAGTCCTCGCTCTGGATGCGGCGCAGGCCTGCCTTGAACTGCAATGCGGCATGCAGCGCATGATTGATTTCTTCTACGAACATAATCAGGGACCGAATGTTCGAATTGCTGAGCCCGGAGCGCGGGTCATGAATCTCCAGCTGGTCGATCAACCAACTCGAATAGTAGATCCCCACGTAAAGTCGGTCATCCGCAGTCCGCAAAAAGGTGCGGGCCAAGTCGCTCAATTCGCGGGCGGACGCTCCGGCCAGCTGCGTCAGATGGGCGCAACGGACGCGATCGATCAGACAATCCTCCAAGTTGATTCCTACGCTCGCGTAGGTCCGTTCGAAGAGTTTCTGGACTTCGCTAAACAAGGTGGAATTCATCGGACAGCAACTTGCCGGCTAGCAACAGTTCGGCGGCGACGGTCGCCTCCACGGAGCTACGGCGCGCCCTTCTGGATCGGGAAAGCCCGCAGTACTATACGTTCCGTCCAACTCCAGCCGCGACGTAGGCCTTGCGAAGTCGGGAGCGCCGCCCTCCAAGATAATTTCGGAATTTAGGCTTAAACAGACTGTTTCAAGCTCTCCTTTCAGGATCTCACAACGCTGGCACATAACGATTGTCTCCGAGGTCAACGAATTCTTCAGCCAGGCGATTCAAGGCGACCCGGCACTCGTGAAACCGATCCGCGAGCGTCTCGAAGAGGATGCTTAACTCGAATCGTTTCGCCATGTGGTGCGAGGCCAGGGCGTGGAAGTTTGTTCGGCCCATGTCCTCGTAGAACGAACAGCTCGGAGCGCCGCGCTGACTCCGGCGCTCAATACTTTCGTGAAAGATCCCGGTGATGAACAGGGAGTAGTTTCCAACATG
>JBAUZZ010000072.1:0-5600 GCA_049585495.1 Chthoniobacterales bacterium
GCCTCGAACGGCGGGTTCTCACATCTCATGACAAGGGAACCAATGGCAAAAACGGTGCATCGTGTTGTCTCTGCCCGAAATTCGCCATTTATGAGAAGGATGGCTTTTCCGCCAAGCCCCGCTGCGATGGCAACATGCGCCGGCACCGTCTCCAGCGTATCGATCTTCACAGCCATAATCCAGCGTCCCAAGGCCAGCAACGAACGCCCGGGGAATTGATCGGCGAGGGTGCCCGGCCCCCAGGGCGACCCGCCCCGAACCCGCAAATAAATAATGCCCTGACTCAAAACCGCGTTACACTGGGTTTTCTTCTCATCTCTGTGGAAAGGCAGACAATGATCAAAACACATAGAAAATTTGTACGTAGATTGACCACAAAAGACCCCACTTTTGCTTCCGCCCACTTCCACAGGTTTCTACCATGATGGAAATTCCCCAGGGAAGCACCATGGAAAATAGCGGAAAACAGACCCCTAAAATCGGGTTCAAGTCCCCCCCCGAGCACGGTCAATAGAGGGTTTCACAAGCTATCGTCAAAGGCATCTGATGGAATCGCCTCTCTGCATCCTTACGGTCAGCCTCGGGCCTCGTTCCTATCCGGTCTATATCGGAGAGAACATCTTGCCAAAGGTCGGCTATTGGATGCTGGAAGCCCACCAGCGCGGGCGTGCCGCGATCGTTACTGACGACGCTGTGGCAGCGCTTTATGGGCCGGCCATCGTCGCGTCGTTGACAGCCGCCGGCTACGACGTTTCGACGCACGTCGTCAAGCGGGGCGAAAAATCGAAATCGTTGGCCAATGTCGAGATGCTGGCGGAGAGCCTCGCGCACGCCGGGGTCGATCGCCACGGATCGATTGTTGCAGTCGGCGGGGGTGTCGTCGGTGACCTTGCTGGCTTTGTTGCCGCGATCTATTACCGCGGAATCCCTTATATCCAGGTCCCGACAACGATCATGGCGCAGGTCGACAGTTCGGTTGGAGGGAAAACAGCGGTTAACCTTTCGGCTGGCAAAAATCTCGTGGGATCCTTTCACCAGCCCCTGGCGGTGATCGCCGATACCGCGACCCTTAAAACGCTGGGACGACGCGAATGGAACGAGGGCTTTGCGGAAGTGATTAAGTATGGAGTCATCAGAGATCGCGCGCTGCTCGAAGAATTGGCAAAGCCCGAGACTCCGCCAGTCGCAGAGCTCATCCAGCGCTGTCTGACGATCAAAGCCGCAATTGTCGCAAGCGATGAGCGCGAGACACTTGGCGCTCGCGCTCTTTTGAATTTCGGACATACGCTCGGCCATGCGATTGAGGCAGCCGCCGGCTATGGAAGGATGCTCCACGGCGAGGCTGTAAGCCTCGGAATGATGGCTGCGGCGTGGTTGTCGGTTCGGCGTGCCGGGCTAGCGCCAGAGGAACTCGTTCAACTCCAGAGGCTCTTGGCAAAATTCCAGCTGCCCACAACGTTGCCTCGGGCCTGTCCTAAAAAACCGATTTTGCACACGGTCTTGGCAGACAAGAAGTTCGTCGAGCGACATATCCGTGTCGTGCTCACTCCCAAACTTGGTACCGCGGTACTGGCTGACTGGGTGACGAAAGAAGATCTGGAGTTGGCCCTCGATGCTTTGGCAGAATCCAACTCGTGACCCGCCGGGAAGCTCTGCTTGCGCTCAATATGGTCCCCAGTCTCGGACCAGTTCGGCTGCGGAAACTGGTCGAGGCTTTAGGATCGCCGGAAAATGTTTTGTCGGCGCGACGGCCTGATCTGGATCGTATAGAAGGCCTAAACCGGGGTGTAGTTGATTCGGTCCTGGGTTGGGAATCGAAGATCGACCTTTCTAAGGAACTTGCGCGAATCCGGGAGTTTGGCGCCGAAGTGGTGACCCAGGAAGACGAAGAATACCCGAGACTTCTGCGCGAGATTCATGACCCGCCAATGGTGTTATATGTCTGGGGAAAGCTTCAGATGCGCGACCAGCACGCGATCGGCGTGGTCGGCTCGAGGCGCACGACTCACTATGGGCTTGAGTGTGCGAAGCGGCTCTCCTACCAAATCGCTTATTCCGGGCTGACCGTGGTCAGCGGTCTGGCCCGGGGGATCGACACCGCCGCCCATCAAGGCGCTCTGGCAGCCAAGGGAAGAACGATTGCGGTCCTCGGTACCGGGCTCGAACATCTATACCCGGCCGAGAATCGCGCGCTGGCCGAGAAAATCGTCTCCTCCGGGGCGGTCGTCACTGAGTTCCCCATGGATACAACTCCAGATCGCCAGACCTTCCCAATGCGCAACCGCATTATCAGCGGCTGGAGCTTCGGCCTTCTGGTCGTGGAAGCCGGCGTGAATAGCGGTGCACTAATCAGTGCCTCCCAAGCAGCTGACCAAGGCCGCTCCCTTTATGCGGTGCCTGGACCAATCGATCGTCCGACGTCGCAGGGAACCAATCGCCTGATTCAGCAGGGCGCAAAGTTAGTTCTCAGCGTCGACGACATTCTGGAAGACTTACAAACTCTCTTCCCGAAAACGCCGGAGCTCAATCCCAGTCTTCCACCAGATTTGAGTGGTGACCTGCTCAGGGTTTATGAGGCTATCTCGACAACCGAGACGTCGATCGACGCGATCATCGATCGTTCGGCGCTGCCTGCCGGGACCGCGACAGCGGCTCTGCTTCAGCTTGAGATGCGTCGCTTGGTCAAGCAGTTGCCAGGAAAATATTTCGTGAAGTTGCTGTAGCAACTTCACGAAATACTTTCCTTTTGATTTGCCAGTCTTCCAGATGCCCTCTACCTTCCCCACCCGTATCTGGCTATGCCGGAAAGACGGAGGTTTGTGCAAATGGGGAAAGCGCTGGTTATCGCCGAAAAGCCAAGTGTAGCTCTCGATCTGACCCGGACTCTCGGGAGGTTCGAGAAGATGGGAGACTATTTCGAAAACGAAAGCTATATCGTCTCCTCAGCGATCGGACACTTGGTGGAGCTCTGCCTGCCTGGAGAACTCGACAAGAAGCGCGGCAAATGGAGCTTCCAGAATCTACCCATCATTCCCGATGAATTTCAGCTGAAGCCGATCGCGAAAACCGAGGCTCGCTACAAGCTGCTCAAGCGCTTGATGAAGCGCGAAGATGTCGATCTTATCATTAACGCCTGCGATGCAGGACGCGAAGGCGAACTGGTGTTCCGCTACCTGATCCGGCTGGCCGGAGTGAGCAAACCGCTCAAGCGCCTCTGGCTCCAATCGATGACCAACGAAGCTATCCGCGCCGCTTTCCACCGGCTTCGGACGGACCAGGAGATGATCCCGCTGGCAGAAGCAGCAGTCTGCCGTTCGGAAAGCGATTGGTTGGTCGGTATCAATGCGACCCGCGCAATGACGGCCTTTAATTCGAAGGCGGGAGGTTTCCAGTTGACGCCGGTAGGCCGCGTCCAGACGCCGACTCTCGCCATCCTGGTCGAGCGCGAAGAGAATATTCGTTCCTTCGAGCCGCGGACCTACTGGGAGGTGTATGCCGATTTCGACGTACAGAAGGGCTCCTATCGCGGCCGTTGGTTCGACGAGAATTTTTCGAAAGGCCAGGACGACGACGGCCGGGCGGAACGGATCTGGGACTCGTCAAAAGCTGAGATCATCCGGACAAAGGTGCTGCATCGGCCCGGGGAAATCAGCGAGGAAAAGAAGTCCACCAGCCAAGCTCCGCCCTTGCTTTATGATTTGACCTCGCTCCAGCGCGACGCCAACTCGCGCTATGGATATTCAGCGCGAAGAACTCTCCAGATTGCCCAGCAGCTTTACGAGCGCCACAAAATCATCACTTATCCGCGCACGGACTCCCGCTACCTCCCGGAAGACTATGGAGCAACGACAAGCCGGGTTCTAGAAAGCATTCAAGATCCGACTCTGCAACCGCATGCTCAGAACGTTCTCCGAAACGGTTGGGTGCGACCGACCAAGCGCATCTTCAACAACGCTAAGATATCAGACCACTTCGCAATAATACCGACCGGCCAGATCCCCAGGCAGCTGGATGAAGCGCAGCAAAAGTTGTTTGATTTGGTGGTTCGCCGATTCGTTGCGGTGTTTCATCCGCCCGCTCAGTACGAGGTAACCACGCGGATCACCCGAGTGACCGGCGAAGCCTTTAAGACGGAGGGTAAGATTATCAAGGATCCAGGGTGGCTGGTCGTCTACGGACGTCAGGCCAACGGTGATGATAGCGCAGATGTCTTGGTAGAATGGACGCCCGGTGAGCCGGCAAACACGCGCGAAGTCGAGATCAAGGTGAACCAGACGAAGCCGCCAGCGCGCTTTTCAGAAGCGACGCTGCTTTCCGCGATGGAGAGCGCAGGTAAACTGGTTGACGACGAGGAACTCAGGGAAGCAATGTCCGAGAAGGGTCTGGGCACCCCGGCGACTCGGGCACAAATCATTGAAGGCTTGATCGAACAGAGCTATATCGCGCGGGAAAACAAGGAGCTCATTTCTACCGCCAAAGGGATCTCGCTCATTACACTGCTCCGGGGGATCGGTATCGATCTGCTTTCCTCTCCGGAGCTGACTGGCGAGTGGGAATACCAACTCAAGCAAATGGAACACGGGAAGCTGGGCCGGGCGGCGTTCATGGCAAAGATCAAGCAGCTCACTCGCGAAATTGTCAGCAAAGCAAAGAATTTCGAAAGCGACGTGATCGAGGGGAATTACGTTACTTTGAATGTGCGTTGTCCAAAATGCGGTGCACTTCATCTCAAGGAGGATTATCGGACTTACCACTGCGAGAGATGCGGGTATCGATTATTCAAGAACATCGCTAGCCGGGAACTAAGCCCCGACGAGGTATCGACGCTCTTAACCGAAGGAAGGATCGGTCCGCTGGAAGGATTTCGCAGTAAGGTCGGCAAGCTTTTCTCGGCGGCCCTGGTCTTAAACGAAGAGAGCAAGCCGGAATTTGTCTTTGAAAACAACGGATCCTCCGAACCGGTTGTGATCGATCCTGCTAAACACGCCAGGATCGGGCCGTGCCAGGTATGCGCGGACGGCCAAGTCTACGATGTCAGCACCGCGTACGTCTGCGAGAATGTGGCGAAGCGAACCTGCACTTTCAAACTAAGTAAAACGATCCTGCGGCGCGAGATTCCACCCGAACAAATGCGAAAGATGCTCGTCGCCGGCAAGAGCGATGTATTGCAACGGTTCATCTCGAAAAAGGGACGTCCCTTCGATGCTGCGTTGACGCTTGAGAAAGGAAAAATCGGCTGGGAATTTGCCAAACGCCGCCGCCGGCCAGAGAAGCGGCGGCCATAGGCTATGACCAATGGCCAATAGCCAATAGCCAATAGCCGATTGCCAAGTGGTGCGGTGAGTTTTTCTGCGCGCTTGCTTCTTAAATTCAAAATCCCGAAATTTCGGTGGCGACGGAGCACCGCCCTCCAAGGCAATTTCGGAATTTGGGTTAAAGATGGTAGGGCTCATTCGTTTCCGCCATTGGCGGATACAAATGAGCCTCAAGGGGCCGGCAGCATTTGCGGTTTAGGCTCAGCAAGCTTCGCCCTACCGACCTCCCTCTATTGGTTATTGGCTATTGGGCTATAGCCTATGGCCGCCGCTTCTCTGGCCTGC
>JBAUZZ010000073.1:0-11951 GCA_049585495.1 Chthoniobacterales bacterium
GCTTCGGCCATTGCCCGGTCAATTAGGAGGGTCGCGAGGTGTTGGGTCCCCTCATCCAGATCGCTATTTGCCTTCTTGAGTTTCTGCAGATCGTGACCGTTTAGCGCCTCCTTAACCTGGTGAGCGAATTGGTTGATCCTTTCTCGATCGCTCTCAGACAATTGATCACCAACCAACGTCAACGCGCTCTGGACGGCCGGAAGTAGTTCATTACTTTTCAAAACGGTTTCGGTCCACAATCGCTCGCTCATGTCGTCGAAGGCATGGTCGAGCGACTCAGCGATCATTTTCTCTACCGCCTCATCAGAGACGTCAACCGCGCTTTTCAGTTCAATCACCTTCTCGGTGCCGCTTAGCGTATCGCGCGCCAAAACCTGCAGAATCCCATCAGCGTCAATCTCAAATTGTACTCCAACGCGAGCGACACCTTTAGGCACCGGTTCGAACTCGAGCTCAAAACTCCCCAGCTCCCAGTTGTCTTTGGCGAGCTCCCGTTCACCTTGGAGCACCTTGATCTGCATCGTTCGCTGATGTGCGACCGCATTCGTGAACATTTCGCCTGCTTTGCAGGGAATCGTTGAATTCCGCGGAATAATCACATTCATCAGCCCCCCGAAAGTCTCGACACCGAGTGACAAAGGGGTCACGTCCAATAACAAGACGTTTTGCACTTCGCCCGAGAGGATCCCTGCCTGAATGGTTGCGCCTATCGCCACCGCCTCATCCGGATTTTGAGTGATGTTCGGCAGCCGCTGAAAGATCTCGGCCGCAATCTGCCGGACGATCGGCATCCTGGTCGCACCTCCGACCAGGATCACCTCGTCTAGTTTCAGCGGATCAAGCTTCGCGTCATCAAGCGATCGCAAACAGTGTGATCGCGTGCGGCGAATGAGGGGCCGCGCAATTGCTTCAAGTTCCTGACGAGTCAGCAGGTAGCTGAAGTTTTGATCCTTGGCAACGAAAGGGATCTCGACGCGCACGGCCTCTTCGGTCGACAGACGGATCTTTGTGTCGTGAGCTATCTCTCGTAGGCGGGCAAGAAAGACCAGACTATCTACCTCCTTGCGTAATTCTGGATACCGGCCGGTAATTCGTTCTTTCAGCAAACGAATTAGCTCTCGGTCGATATCGTCGCCCCCGAGGCGGGTGTTTCCGTTAGTCGATAGAACGCGGAACGAGCCCTCGTTGAGCTCGAGGATCGAAATATCGAATGTTCCGCCTCCGAGATCGTAGACGGCAATTCTGGACCGATCTTGGAGTCGTTCCAGCCCATACGCGAGGGCGGCGGCCGTGGGCTCATTGATGATGCGTTCCACCGTCAAATTGGCTAACTCTCCGGCGCGTTTTGTGGCCTGTCGTTGAAGGTCGTTGAAAAAGGCTGGGACGGTGATCACGGCCCGTTCGATCTTACGACCGAGTGCCTGCTCGGCGTCCTGCTTCAGTTTGCCGATGATAAGACTGGAAACTTCCTCAGGCCGCAGCCGACGATCTCCAATCTCGATTGTGACCCGACCCTCCCGCGAGGTTACGTTAAAGGGGAATTCATCCTTATCGGACTCAGCTGGGCGCCGTCCCATTAGACGCTTTACCGAATAAATCGTTCTTTCAGGCTCGAGCACGCGCATATGATCAGCAGCTCGACCGACGAGCAGCTTACCGTGCTGGGGAAAATGAACCACTGACGGCGTAAGTCGGAAACCGTCCCGGTCAGCGATCAAAATCGGAAATCCCGAGTCCATGATGCCGATCAGCGAATAAGTAGTTCCAAGGTCGATGCCAACGATGTCGCTCATACAGTAAATCTCTGCCTGGGGGGATTGGTCTACCAAAGGCCAGACCGCAGATCGCGGCAACAGTGAATTACGTGGCTCGCGCCTCCCAAAAATTGACTTGTAGGGCGGCTAGCTCAGCCGCCGGGCCTTCTTTTTAAGCCAATTCCTCAAGCCGGAGGTTCCGCTCTTTTAATTGCTGTTGCCACTTGTCAACAAAGGTAAGATCGAGTGCGATCTGTGCCAGATCATCTCGCGTTTCAGAAGCGTGATCGGGCCATTTTTCATTCAATGCGTTGATCCGATTCACCAGCAAATTCCTTTGCTCCAACAGGGCCGCGCCGAGGGTAGCCAGGTCTTCTTGGAGCGAAGCGGTCTCTTGAAAATGCAACGCCCGAAGAAGCGGTGAAGTTTGCGAGGCAACCTTTGAAAGGGCGTTGTCGAAACGCGCCAGGAGATTTGCCAATTGTCCGAACAGGGCGCCGAATGCCGGGTTGATTTGCCTTGGCGGCAGGTCACCAAATTGGAGCCGTAAGAGGTAATCGAGTCGCGCAGCTGGATTGCTTAAGGTTCGAAAGGCTTCATTAATCGTCGCACGATCTCCCTGGCTGCCACGATTCGCCTGTTCACTTCTGCGGAAATAGAGCTCCCCTAAGGATTCGAGGTCGATCAGCGGCCGCCGCTCGAGCCCGAAAAGAGCAAAGTAATCGATCATGCAGAAAAACTCTCGCCGCACGAACAGTGAGCGACCGCATTCGGATTCGTCACTTTGAAACCGCCCTTTTGTAAGTCGTCGCTATAGTCGAGCAGAGACCCGCTGACGAATAACGCACTTTTTGGGTCAACAACGACCCGCACGCGATTTGACTCAACGAGAATGTCCCGGTTCGCCGGACCATCGACCAAATCCATCCTGTACTGCAGCCCTGAACATCCGCCCCCGATTACGGCCACGCGGAGTGCCCCTTGGGGTCGACCTTGTCTCGCTAACAGTTGAGACAGCTTTGTCGCAGCCCTCTCAGTGACCTTCACCAGACGCTCGTTGCCGATCTTGTAGCGAATCGCTTCTCCTGCAATCACGGGGCGAATATGGAGTTCCGGGCCGTCAAAAGCAAACGCTGGAGCCGCGGTGAGGAATTGTTGTAGGGCGCCTGGCTCAGGCGCCGCGAAGAACACGGGAGATTGCCTGGCGGCTGGAACCGGCCGCCCTACAGCATCCCGGACTTGCTCGCCGACGAATTCTCGGTTTTGTGATCAACCTATGCGCGGCGTTGGAACATTTACGACTGAGTTGAAGCAGACCATGTCGCTTGCGCTACCAATCATGATCGCGCAAGTCGGTCAGATGCTCATGGGATTGACCGATACCTTGATTGTCGGCCGGCTTGGTGTTACGCCGCTGGCGGCGGTGGCGTTTTCGAACACCATCGTAACTACCCTCTTTGTCTTCGGTATTGGGATGCTTACCTCGATCGGCGTGGTCGGCGCGCAGGCGCATGGCGCAGGCCATTGGCAGACCAAACAGGCTGTTTTACGAATCTCGGTTTGGCTATCGACCGGACTGGGACTCAGCCTCGTGCTTCTCGTGTTACTGGCTGGCCCCTGGCTCCGCATCTTCGGGCAAACCGAGTTGGTGTTAGTGACGGCTAACCCGTTTCTCGGCATCTTGGCGTGGTCTCTGGTTCCAGCCCTTGGTTACATGGGAGCCAAGATTTTCTGTGATTCGCTCGGGCGCCCGACCGTCCCGATGTTGATTCTATATCTCGCCGTATTGGTTAACGCCTTGTTGAACTGGCTCCTGGTCTTCGGAAATTGGGGTGCCCCGCGTCTCGGCTTGGAAGGCTCGGCTTGGGCAACCGTCCTCTCACGTTCGGTAGCAATGCTTGGCACCGTCGGTTACGCGTTGCGTATAACGAATGCGGACCTCCGCGTTTTTTCCCTCATCCGCATCGATTGGAGCATGGTAAAATCGCTTCTCAGGGTGGGGACGCCTGTTGCGCTTCAGTATTTCTCCGAAGTCGCCGCTTTTAGTTTCGGGGCGATCATGATGGGTTGGATCGGCGCCGGTGCGCTGGCTGCTCATCAAATCGCGATCACGTGCGCAGCGACCACGTTCATGTTCCCACTTGGCGTATCCCAGGCAGTAAGCGTACGAATCGGTCACGCCGTTGGCAGTGGCACTCAACCCATGATCCGGCGGATTGGCTTTGGGGGTCTTGGAATGTCCGCGGCCGTTATGGCTGGATTTGCCACGCTCTTCACGTTGTGGGGTCGAACCATAGCCCAGCTATTCAGCAGTGACGCAGAAGTCACTTCGATCACCGCGGCGCTTCTTGTTATCGCTGGATTGTTCCAGTTGGCCGACGGCGTGCAGGTAACCGCTGGGGGCGCTTTGCGCGGTCTGGCCGACGTTCGTGTGCCCATGTGGCTTGCTTATCTATTCTACTGGGGAGTCGCCATCCCGGCGGCCTATTTGCTCGCATTCGTGCTTAAGACCGGGGCAATCGGCATTTGGATCGGGCTAGCTCTTGGTCTCTTTACTGCGGCGACCGTGCTCACTCTGCGGTTCATCCTGCTTACCGAACCCGGGAGAGCGATTTCGATGGTCGTGCCCGCGGAGAGATAGATAGGGAGGGGGCGGCAGCTCGCCTCGCCGTTTCGGGGTCGCCCATTTGCATTACCCTAGCTAACCTGGCGGCAGGGATTCCAGCGCCGCAGGCGCGAAATATGATAGCCTAGGGCGCAGCCCTAGGAAAAGGTTATAGAAGAAGACTAGCTCTGAAAGAGCGGAACAACGATTCGGCTTGTAACGCCAATCAATTGTATCCATCGACAATCAAAGAGAGCGCGAGATGTAGCGACCACAATTCTGGCGCACCTTCAGCGCGCGCCGCCTTTTATGCCTGACCTAGGGCTGCGCCCTAGGCTATCATATTTCGCGCCTTCGGCGCTGTCGGGATCTCGAGCGTGAGATTTCAAGCCGCTTCAACCACCTCCGGCTCCGCGACTCCTGAGCGGATCCAATCGAGATGACTAGCAGCGAGATCTATGATTTGGGCAAGCGCTGTTACGTGCTGAAATTCACTGCGAAGCCACCGCCCTCCGGGCATTCCTCTTGAATACGCCATCAAGCGCGCCCGAAGGGAGGACATTGTGTGCTTCTCCGGACCGCCCTCGCTCACGGCCAGCGAACAGTGCCGAACGATGTGTTTCCATCGATCTTCTGGTGTCGGATCCGGCAGGATCTCGCCGCGCTCGAGGAAATATCTGGCCTGGCGAAACAACCAGGGATTGGTCATTGCCGCTCGGCCGATCATGAGGCCGCGAACCCTGGTCGTTCGGAAACGACCTGCAACCTCCTCTAGTGAACGGACATCACCGTTGCCGATCACGGGGAGTGAGATGGCGTCTGCCACCTCCGCGATCCGATCCCAATCTGCAGAACCAGTATAGCCCTGTTCCTTAGTCCGTCCATGGACAGCAATAGCCTCGACACCGGCAGCTTCCAGGATTCGTCCGGTCTCGGTGGCGTTAACGGTCTCCGCGCTCCAACCAAGCCGGATCTTTGCCGTGACTGGGCAGGGGTTAGCGGCCCTAACGACTGCGGAAGCGACCTTTTCGAGCAACGGACAATCTCTTAGCAGGGCCGCGCCCCCGTGACGGGAAACGACTTTGTTGACGGGACAGCCAAAGTTCAGATCGATGAAATCGGGCTGGACCCAGTCGATCACTGCCTTTGCTGCCTCCGCCAGGCGGTCCGGCTCCGCGCCGAAGAGTTGTACTCCGATGGGGCGCTCCGTAGAGTCAAAATAGATCATCTCCTGCGTGCGCTGGTTGCGATGCAGGATCCCTTCGGCGGAGACGAATTCGGTCACCGTCACATCTGCCCCCAGTTCCTTGCAGAGGCGGCGAAACACCGAGTCCGTAACTCCTGCCATGGGTGCCAGATAAAGCGGGCGTTGCGAATCTTGAAACCAATGAAGCATCGGGAACAGCTAAGCTACAAGGCTCCTGGCACTGGGGCAAACGCAACATCAAATGCCGATGAGGGGTTCCGCACCAAGCCTGCGTCGCTCTTGGCGTGGCGTAGCGGCAACCAAACGTGATTCGTGAGAAACGAGGTGATAGGGGTCGGCGTAATTAAGGAATGACGGTAGGGCGAATCCGCCGCGGCGGATGAGCCTAAACCGCAAATGTTGCTAGCCCCTTGAGGCTCATTTGTCCCGCTTCGCGGGCCGAATTCGCCCTACCGACTTTCAGCGGAAAAAGTCCTCGCGAAAATGCAACATTCCTATGAATAGAAATACAAATCCTCAGAGATTTGGGAGCGATGCAGGTTCAGGCAGCGAAATTTCGCCGTCGCTTCGCTATGGCGCGACTGTTCTGTTTTTCGGACGCGTCGAAGCGCGAAGAGCGGAGGTGATCTCCGGTTTCTGCCGGAAAATTCCGATGCTTTCTAGCCCGCAAAGAGTGTGTGGCCGCATATGTCGCGTGAGGATTTGCAGGCCACGCGCCCTTCATTGCTCCGCCTGCCTCTTCTGACTGCTTCCGGTCAACAGCGCGTAAACCTCCTCTTGCACCTTATCCAACTCCGCGAGCTTCAATCGCGGATCCGCGATGATGAAGACCTCTCCACTCCTGGCATGCTCGTAAATCAAAAGCTTTTCCCCCGCCGATTCTCGGACGTCGGCTTGTTTGAGGACCTTCTTCCGTTCCAGCATCACGGCGAGCACGTATCGTGCATTCATGTGCTCCGCGCGGTCCTCGTGAATCAAACGGCGGAGCAATTCTTCCGCAGACTCTCGGGGCATCGGCTCGGGGGCGCGCGGAGGTGGCGCCTGGTACGTAGATTTCCAGAGCGAAAACGGCTGAATAGAATCCGTTCTTTCGAGCCAGGCCGCCTCGGAAACGTCCTCACGCCGGAATTCAGATCGATCACGAAACAACATCGTGTAAATGGTTGCGCCCTCTTCAAATGGCTTCCCGGTTCGGGCGCATCGGTGTGCCCGCGACTTGATCTCCCATTCCGAAAGCATAATTCTCTTCCTCGCCTTAGCTTCTTGGGCAGCCCTTCCGCGGTCGGTTCGGAGAACCGACCCTACCGGACTTACCCCTAGGGAAAGCATAAAATTGAGCCTGATTCAATCCGGACGCATCCGGCCGGAAGATTTTCCGTGCAGAACCGAAAGTTCGTTCCAGAATCAATCCATGCAGAGACAGGTTCCGCCCGGTTCGACGATTGGCCTCCTGGGAGGAGGTCAGCTCGGACGGATGTTCGGAATCGCCGCGCGGCGGATGGGTTACCGCGTGCATACGTACGAACCTGCGCCAGACAGTCCTGCCGGGCAGATTTCCGATCGAGAATTTACTGGCGCCTATCGTGACATCGACCTGGTGGACGAGTTTGTTGAGTCCGTCGATGTCGTCACCTTCGAGTTCGAAAACATTCCCGTTGAAGTGGTTGACCGAATATCCCGGTCGCGGCCGGTTCATCCGCGATCGGAAGTACTGCATATCTGCCAAAACCGGGAACGAGAAAAAGCCTTTCTCAGAAAACAGGGTTACCCCCACGTCCCATTCGAGATTGTCACCAGTCAGACTGACCTGGAGGAAGCGCTCGCACGAATCGGAGTTCCAGCGGTGCTGAAGGCGGCCGATTTTGGCTACGATGGCAAGGGCCAGCTGAAGGTCATGCCAGGTTTCAGGCCTAGATTTGAAGATGTGAAAGCAAAACGCGCGGTCCTGGAAAAGTGGGTAGAATTCCAGTGCGAGTTGTCAGTGATCTGTGCTCGCGGCATCGACGGCGTTGTTTCGTCGTTCCCAGTGGCCGAGAACATCCACACGAACCACATCCTCGACTACTCTATTGTTCCAGCCAGACTTCCTGGTTCTGTTCAGAACGCAGCGCGCGAGATTGCCGAGTCGATCGCTCGTGAGATGGGAGTGGTTGGGCTCATTGCCGTTGAGTTTTTTCTGACCGGGAAGGATGAGCTGTTCGTCAACGAGCTTGCACCCAGACCGCACAATTCCGGACATTTCACGTTTGACGCATGCTTGACCAGCCAGTTTGAGCAGCAGTTGCGCGCCGTTTGCGGGTTCCCATTCGGCTCGCCCCAACTGCTCATGCCCGTCGTTATGGTAAATCTTCTCGGTGATTTGTGGGGAAACGGACGTCAGCCGGACTGGAACCCGCTTCTTCGCAACCCGGCGGTAAAGCTTCATTTGTACGGCAAGCTTGATAGCCGCCCGGGGCGCAAGATGGGCCATTTTTGTATCCTGGCGCCGACGGTAGAGGCAGCCGTCACCGAAGCTTTGAACCTCAAGCATGAACTTACCGCGGAATGCGGCTCGCCCTCCAATGATGTACTACGGAAACGTCACCGGTAGGGCGAAGCTCCTGCTGAGCCGCCTCAGTGGATTCCTGATCGCCGCGGCATTGCTGCTGATTTTCTGCGACTGTCAGGATAAAAATCAGGAAAAGAGCGCGTTTGGACTTCGAACGATCCAATTAAGAATTGGCAGTGTTCCTCTGAGAGCCGAAGTGGCAGATACCCCTCTGGAATCACAGACCGGATTGATGTTCCGAAATTCGCTCCCGGAGGACCAAGGCATGATCTTCGTATTCGATGCGCCACGCCAGGCTAACTTCTGGATGAAGAATACCAGGATTCCGCTATCGATTGCCTATATCGACTCCGCGGGGAAGATCTTGGAGATCCGCTCAATGAAACCATTTGACGAGACCCTGGTCCGCAGCGCGTTTGACGCTGTTGTTTACGCTCGGGAGGTGAACGAAGGTTGGTTCGATCGCCACAAAATCAATCCCGGAACCAGCATCACCGGACTTCCGAGGAGCTAGCCCGCAAATCTCCCGCGATTCCTATGGTAACAAAAGACCAAACCATCGAGTTACTTGAGACCATCGCCCGGTTGTTGGAGCTCAAGGGCGAGAACCCGTTTAAGATTCGTGCTTATACGAATGCGGCACGAGCACTCGAATCATTTTCGGGAGATTTCCAGGCCGCGGCTTCGAACAACACCTTAAACGAGCTGGATGGTATCGGAGAGGCGATTGCGAAAAAAATTGGCGAGTACGTGCAGACTGGCGCGCTCCGCTACTATGAAGAATTAAGGGGCAGCTTTCCCGAGACAATTTTTGAGCTCTTTGAACTGCAGGGGCTTGGCGGCAAGAAAGTAAAGGCGCTCTATGAACAGCTTAAAATTAAAAACATCGCGGAGCTCGAAGCGGCCTGCCGAGATGGGAGCGTCTCGCAACTGCCGGGCTTCGGAGCGAAGACGGCCGAAAATCTCCTGAAAGCGATTGAACAGCGGCGCAAACACTCCGGCCGTTATCTCCTGTCAGATGCAACCATTTGGGCGGAACAGCTGCTGGAGCACTTCCGTAATCACAGTGCCGTCTCGCAGATCAGTGCCGCCGGCAGTTTGCGCCGCAGTAAAGAAACCGTCGGCGACCTCGATGTCTTGATCGCTACGAAGGAGCCCCAAAGCCTCATCCAGCATTTCTTGGCTCATGAACTGGTCGGTCGCGTTCTAGCCAAGGGAGACACCAAAGCCAGCGTGCTTCTGAAGAGCGGGATCCAGGCGGATCTGCGCGTCGTTGCAAATCACGAATTTCCATTTGCGCTTGCTTACTTTACCGGAAGCAAGGAGCACAATATCGCGCTTCGCGGCAGGGCACTCCAGAATGGGTGGACCCTCAATGAATACCGGCTCGGTCCTGTTCCGGATGCGAAGCGAACACCAAAACCGATCCCTGATATTCGCACCGAGGAAGACCTCTACCGCGCACTGGGACTGGACTTTGTTCCGCCGGAGCTTCGAGAGCTGCAAGGCGAGATTGAAGCGGCGGAAAAGGGAAGGCTGCCGAAATTGATTGAGTGGCCCAATCTCCGCGGGACGTTTCATAACCATACCAACGCCAGCGATGGGCGAAACACCCTGGAAGAAATGGCGGCGGCTGCTCGCGAGCTTGGTCTCGAGTACCTGGGAATTGCTGACCACAGCAAGAGTTCATTCCAGGCCCACGGGTTAGATGAAAAGCTCCTGCTGAGCCAGGTACAGCGGATCCGCGAACTGAACAAGCAGGGATCAACCCAATTTCACCTCTTTGCCGGCGTTGAATGCGATATTTTGAGGGACGGACGGCTTGATTTTCCCGACGAGATCCTGAGCCAGCTCGATTACGTCGTCGCGAGCGTGCACGCCTCCTTCACCCAACCGGAAAAAGAGATGACGCGACGAATCATCCGGGCAATTGAAAATCCATACGTTACCATGCTTGGCCACCCGACGGGGCGTCTCCTTCTCGAGCGGGAGCCATACCAGGTCGATCTCGTGGAAGTGATCAGGGCAGCCGCGCGCACGGGCACCATTATCGAACTAAACGCCAGCCCGCGCCGGCTGGATTTGGATTGGCGGTTCTGGAAGCTGGC
Organism: Chthoniobacterales bacterium; assembly: GCA_049585495.1. Lineage (GTDB taxonomy): Bacteria > Verrucomicrobiota > Verrucomicrobiia > Chthoniobacterales > JAFAMB01 > JBAUZZ01. The sequence goes on from JBAUZZ010000073.1 coordinate 10,223, forward strand.
GAAGGAACAGGGGGTGAAATGCGCTATTAACCCGGACGCTCACTCGACCCAGGGCTTTCACGATCTGTGGTTCGGGATCCAGGCTGCACGCAAGGGTTGGTTAACGCGCTCCGATGTCATCAATTGCCTTCCCTTCAAAGAGGTGCAGGCAGTGCTTTTAGCGAAACGTTCGCGCCCCCGGGCTTGACCACCCGCACCCAAATTCCGAAATTGCCTTGGAGGGCGGCGCTCTGTCGCCGCCGAATCTCGGACTTGCCAATTGACTATTTCCACTTCCGTTTTGTCCACCAATCGCGGGGCGTAACGCTGATTTTTTTCGCTCCGCACTACATCCCTCCCTGAGAAACAAACATGAAATCGGAACGATTACCTCTGGCTCAGATGACGGACATGATAAAGAGCATGCTTATCGGTCCGCTTGCCAAACGCGAGGTCACAGAATTAAGCGACGATTTTGGAAAATGGGCACTCGAGTTCTTCAAAAAACATCGGCGACTGCCCAACCTTCGTGAAGCTTACGAAGGGGGCAAACGCGCAGCTAGCCCGCAAAAATAACACGGGAGGAGCAATGCAGGCTAAAGATGAACAATAAAGTGATTGCATCGAAGTTCGTATTCTGCCTCGCAGCCATAGCGGGTTTGCTGTTTCCTCTCACCGGTTACGCTCAGAAGAAACCGAAGATTATAGTCGTTACCCATGGTCAAGCAGCCGATCCTTTCTGGCTGGTAGTGAAGAACGGCGTGGAGGCCGCAGCCGCGGCGACCGGCAGTGACGTCGAATATCGTGCCCCTGAAAAATTCGACTTGGTGGCCATGTCGCGCTTAATCGATGCCGCAGTTGCGTCTAAACCTGATGGTCTGGTCGTGTCGATTCCGGACGCGGCTGCTTTGGGGAAATCGATCCAGGGCGCAGTAGCCGCCAGCATTCCGGTGATCTCGATTAACTCGGGTTGGGACGTCTCCAGGAAGCTGGGTTGTCTCATGCACGTCGGTCAGGAGGAAGAATCGGCTGGGAAGAAGGCCGGCGAGCGTATGAAGGCTATGAGGGTGAAGAGCGCCCTCATCCTGAACCAAGAAGTCGGCAATGTCGCCTTGGACCAACGGGCCAAAGGATTTAGCGAAGGTTTCGAAGGCCCTTTCCACAAAGTCGAAACACTCACGGTGAAGCTGGATTTCACAGAGTGCCGAGACGCGGTGACCGCCTATCTCCAGAAGAATCAAGACGTTGACGGGATAATGGCTCTCGGGCCAGTTGCAGCCGGCCCCGCTCTGCAAGCGCTGAACGCCATTGGCAAAGTTGGCAAAATCAAGCTTTGCACCTTCGATTTCTCACCCGTAGTCTTGGAGGCGCTGGTGAAGAAGCAAATGGATTTTGCACTCGATCAACAGCAATGGCTCCAAGGCTATCTGCCAGTCGTGTTTTTGGCGAACTATGCGAAATACGGTTCCATGCCCCAAAACGACTCGATCTCAACCGGTCCAAGCTTCGTGACGCAGGAAAACGCTCAACAAGTGCTAGACCTCAGTAAGCAAGGTCTCCGCTAAGGTTAATTCCTCCAGAACATAGATGCGTAGCGTAGCATAGGCATCCCGACTTCGCGGAGCCTAGGTCGCGGCCTAACCACTGGGCATCATGAATCACAAAAATCTGCAATGGTCTCAGAAAGGGCGCGCCGCAGTTTGAACGGAGGCGGCTTGCCTGTCTGATTGCCGGAAGCATGCAACACGCT
>JBAUZZ010000074.1:0-4529 GCA_049585495.1 Chthoniobacterales bacterium
TGGCTCTCGATCGAGACCCTGCTCGCGCGCATTTCGTACGTAATCTCGCTTTCGCGAGCTGGACGCCTGAAATGTTCCCGACGCTCTCCGACCTTCAGGACGAGCTCCACACCGCTGCTTTCTGCAAAGGGCCGCATCAAGAGCTGTGCGCGATACTGGCCAGTCTCTTAAGACCATGGCTGCGGGACGGGCGCTATGGCCCGATCGTGGACGGCGCCAGCAATGTGAATCTTGGATCGGTCGAGCTTTCGGACAAGGATCCGTTGAAAGTAGTCCACTTTGAGCTGGGCGAGATGGGCAAAGCGGAAGCCGAGCTCAAAGCGGTGGTTGGCTTTCTGATCACCAACGAGGTGCGCAACCATATCGAGGGGATGCCGCGCGGGATCCGCAAGCAGGTCATGATTGAGGAAATGACCTCATTCCTCAAGATCCCCAATGGGGAGGAAATCGTTGTCGACTTTTATGAGCGCTGCCGAAAGTACTCGTGTCAGGTAATCTCGGTCTTTCAGCAGTACTCATCCTTGCTCGAAGCTCATCCACGCGTTGCCAAAGCGATCATTGGCAACTCGTCGGCGATGCTGCTCCTGCGCAATCAGAACCGGCGCGACCTGGACACCTTGAGCTCATTTATGCATCTCCCGGAGGTCATTAAAGACAAAATCGCGAGCTTCCCGCTGCCAGAGAGCATGAAGGGGCGTGACGATGCCTATGCTGGCTTCGTCCATGTGCAACTGGGCGAAGCGAAGCCCCGCTTCACGGTCGGTCGAAATGTTATTAGCGAAGAGGTGGAGCGGATTACATCAAGCTCCGGCGACGTTTTTGAACTGAAGAAAAAACAACTGAGAAATGCAGCCTAAATCATGAACCTGAATGACATCAAAATTGTTGGTAATGTGGTTAGAGACCCCGAAATCCGGTACACGCCTAAGGGTACACCCGTGGCGAACCTCTCGTTAGGAATCAACGAGATTTATACGATTGACGATGAGAAGCGGAAGCTTACTACGTTCGTAGATGTACAGGCGTGGGGACCCAGCGCCGAGAATCTGGCGAAACTGGTCCATAAGGGGCAGGAGATCTTTGTTGAGGGCGCCATTCGCCAGGATCAGTGGGAAGATAAAGAGACCAAACAGAAGCGCTCCAGGCTCTTTGTCAAAGCGGATCGCTGGCAACTGACACAATACAAGGCCGGTGAGCAGGCCAGACAGCAGAGTGAAGTGGTAAAAGCCCAAGGGAAGGAAAGATGAGGCGCGGGCTTCTGCTTATCGCCCTTGGTCTCGCTGCTTGCTCAAGTCCGAAACTACATACGGCGGGGACCGCTGCTGATCAATTCGCAGCGTTGCACGGTAACGGCGAGAAAGGCATCGCCAAAACCTTTTACGACCTCGGGCAGAGCGATGCCGCAAAGTCTCTCTACTGGGCGCAGCGCCGGGCACAGGAGACTGGCGATCCGCCACCGCAGAAAACTTCGCTCGAGCGGAAGTACGTGGTTTTGCCTGTGCCAGAACACACGGCGCCTGATGGAACGCAAATCGAAGCAAATCAGCAGGTAGTAGAGGTGGTTCAATGAGAAAGTTAGCCAGCGTTTTGGTGTTAGTCGCCTGCGTGTTCGTACAGCGTAGTGCTCACTGTACAATGGTCGTCTGGGATCCTGGGCTTTCGGCGCAAGAGGCAGGCCAGGAAAGCGTGAATCTGGCCAAATGGATTAAGACCGAGCTGGACGCGGCAGCAACGGAGTTGAACACGCTACACACCTATGAAAACACGATTGTCCAGCTCGCCCGGATGGGTGACCCGGCCCAGCTGCACAATCTTCCCGGGATCAGTGACGTGGCTGCCCTCTACTCCTCGGGCCAGCAACTCATTTATGAATACCAGAGCTGGCAGCGGTATTTGAGCCCGCAAAACTTCCAGTACGACATGGACAGCATCCTGTCATCTTACAGGCTGCCGACCTGGAACGGGTTCACTAGTCAATCCGGTGTCTTGGTTACGCCGCTCCCGGCGAATTACCAATTTAACACGGCGCGGTGGAATATCGCCAACGATGCCCAGCAAAAACTGGCGCAGCTTGAGCAGCAACGGCAGAAACTGGAGATTCAGCGGGATCAGGCCCTGGCTTCGTTGCAGGCGGCGACGACTGATTCCGAAGTTCAGAAGTATCATGCGATCGTCAACGGAATCAATGGGGCTCTGGCGGATATTAGCGCGCGCGCCAATGAGCTTGCGCATCAGGTAGCGCTTAAGGGGCAACAGATCACTGCTGGCGAACAGGTCTACAAAACCTCACAGGCGGAACGGCAAGCGGCCGATGCTTACCATGCGATCGATACGGATCTTTCGGCGCTACCGCCGAGTTTGGAGACTCCGAGTTGGGGAGGGACGCAATGAGGATTTTAGCTCAACCACTAACCCTGGCGGTGCTATGTGCGATCTTGACCCTTCTGATGGGTTTCTTTGCGGGCCTCAAGATTAAGCAGGATGCGGACAATAGGGAACTTGCCAGGCAGAAAGCGGCCTGGGCCGCAGCGATCAAGCAAGATCTGAAAGCGTTACCGGATAGCTTCTCGACACCGAGGTGGCAAGACCAAAAGAATAGCCAATGACCGGATTTCTTCAGCTGATGCCGGGCTTTGTGGCAGGTGCACATAAGCTTCACGACATATTAGGCGGTGCGACATTTGTCCTGGCATTTGCCGGTCTCTTGATTCTGACTATCCAGGCTTTCCGAGAACGGTCGCTAAGTTTTTTGTGGCCCGCGATGGTACGCCTGATAGTTGTCGTGATTCTGATTGGGAGTCTTGGTGCGTGGGGCGATCTCCTCAACAGCGCGGTAACAGACGTTGCGGGTCAGATGGGCATAAACGGCGTTAACGGTGGAGTGTTTCAAGCTTACCGGAACGCTGTCGCCCAGAAGTTCGGATCTAACGGCGCAGTCCCACAAGCGCAGCCAACATCTAACGCTGGCTCGAACGCCGTGACAGAGGGCGACACATCGGGCGGGTTCACGATTGGTGGAAGCGGTGTGGAAATTACGCATTACGGATATGTAAGCGACCCCACTCCGGACTCGAATAGTGCGAACGGCATCGGGGCTTTTCCTCCATTCGATCAACCGCATTCACTTGTCCCGCTCCAATCTGCCGCCCTTTCTCCTGATGTCGCCGAGCGCTACGGACTTGCGCCAGGGCAATCCTTCACCGCAACTCTAGCCAACGGTCAAACGCTAAGTCTCGTCTACGCGGATAAGACCGCAGCTAATCTCACCGGCAGAATCGATGTCTATGACCCACAAAATGTCTTAACAAGTGACGGCGCGTCGGTGACCAATATAGACGGCACAGGTATCGTGCCGTCCGTCAACCAGGCACCGTTTGGTGGGATGATGTCCAAAATTACTGACTCCTTGGTGATCGTGATTCTTTGGCCACTTGTGCATCTGTTAAACCTCATCGCGTTAGGGATCATGTGGCTCATGGGTGGCGTTCAACAGATCCTCTACATGATTGAGATTGCGGTTTCGCCGATCTTTATAGGCTTTCTAATGATTCCGCGACTAATCGGAACCGCTACCAAGTTCTTCACCTTGCTAGCAGCAATCTGCCTGTGGCCGATCGGGTGGGCAGTGTGCAATTTGTTGACGCTCGCCCTGATCGATATTGCGATCAATCCAACCAACAACCTCGGTCAGACAGCGTTCAGCCTTGGGACACTGGTTATTGGCTACTGGGTGGTGTTGGCAGTATGGGTAATTGGCAGTTCACTGGTTGCTCCCCTGTTCGTGAGCATGGCGTTGATGTCGGGCAGTAGCGGCATGGCAGCAGTGCTAGGGGCTACCGTCGGAGGAGTTGCTCTTACGGCATCGCGCTCCAATTATCAGGCAGCAGCCTCCACGGCCGGCACGTTGGCAGCGGCACCCGTCTCCCTTTCGTCGTCTTCTGCGATGGCCACTTACCAAAACTTTGCACGCCGGCCTATGGCGAGAGCGCCAGGAGAAAAGTGAATCATGAGAATACAATTAGATCCAGCCGTTTACTGGTTAGCTGCGCTCTTGGTCTGGAGCCTGTGGGGACTGTGGATCTGGCTTGATCGGTTCGGACATAGCAAGACGGGGGAGCGTTGTATTGGCAGTGTGTTAACCGTATTTTGCGGCCCGGCCGCCTGGTTAACGGCATTCTGGCGGTTGATGCATCCCGAATGGCACAAGGGGCGAGGGCTTTTGCAGACGCAACGGCAATTCTGGGGAGGTAATTGACCATGAGCGCTCTGATCAGGATCTTGAAGAAGCGGTTCTACTCGGCGGTGTTGTGGCAGGCGCTATTCGTAGTTGCCGTAGTAGCGCTTCTGATCGATCACCAGCTAACGGTTGCCGCGATGATGAAGCCGCTGCGGTTCGTCGCAATGGATTCACGCGACACCTTCTATCTGTCGAGTCTTGGGAATTTCGAGCAAGCCAAGCAGGTTCACACTGAGCTCGCCAAGCTTGCAGCGGAAACCATCTTTGATCGCTCCCCGGACGGGTTCGATGA
>JBAUZZ010000075.1:0-20594 GCA_049585495.1 Chthoniobacterales bacterium
CTTCAACGACTCAGTGAGGCCACGGATAGAGGGTGTCTTCAGCAGTACTTCAAGCGCTTTTTCATCGGTGGGCCGATCAAACAAGCCTAACATGCGGAGGACCGACAGCTCGGGACCTTCGCCAAGCCAGCTCTTGTACGATTCCATGACCTTTCGGGCATGGAATCCCTGTCGTACGTCGTGAGCGAGCCGGTCTGACACTTCCGTCCGGAAACGAATATCTCCATTGTAAGCATCTGTCAGATAGCTACCCAACAGCGTGAGGGCAAGACAATGGCCATCGAACTCGTCGCTGGCACTTCGCAACTCTGCCTCAGGTCCCTTAACGCTCAGCGCGCGTAGCAGCTTCGCTCCAGCGTCCCTGGACAGATGTTCCAAATCACGACGCGGGGCTGAGGTGCGCTCGTGCTCAGCAATATCGGCGACCGGCATCCGCGTAGTAATTAAACAAAGTCCCGTATTAAAAGCCGCGAGTTCGCGCAAAAGCGCTTGAAGGCTAGGCTCACGTAGCCGTCCTTCCTGCGGACCGGGCGGATTTTGCAGCGGCTCCAGACCATCCAAAACCAGCAACGTTCGACGATGCGCTATCAGCTTCGCCAATCTTTCGCCCTTCTCCCAAGCCGTTCCGATCCGGGGATCCGGATCACCGAACCAAGTCAGAGCAGCTTCAAGACAATCATCCGCGGACGAAGATTGCCCGCCGGTGCCCTGCCTGTAAAAGGACCAGCCAAAAACGAGCTCCGCAGAACGATAATCTTCTGCAGACATGCATCCCAGCCAATGGTTGACCAGCGTGGACTTTCCGACACCAGCCCAGGCAACAATTGTAACGACATTTATATGCGGTTTCTCCCATGCATCATCCAGGAAGGCGACATCCTCTTCCCGACCAAAAACTTCGCTTCCAGTAATCGGTAATCTGGACACGGAAATTTTCTCCGGCCGCAGACTGGGTTGGGTCCTGCGACCTGAAGCTCCGGCGAGCGTCTTCTGGAAGCTCTGAATGGCAGGTCCCCTGTCGATAGCGTCGGTCACGGTCCGAATCGCCCTCAACAGCTCGGCGGGGCTTTGAAAGCGCCGCGCGGGATCTTTCTCGACTAGTGCCTCAAGTAAAGTAACGACCGGTAGCGGGACAAATCTCAATTGTTCGAGCGGTAGGCGCTGGTGTTGATGCTGATACATCACCTCCGCAGGGGAACCCCTGAATGGTGGCTTACCGGCAAGCATGACCCAGAGAGTCAAACCCAGCGAGTATAGATCCGAACGGATATCAAGCCCTAGGCCCGCGAATTGCTCGGGGCTGGCAAACTCTGGTGTCCCGACGAAAGCCCCCGGCGTTGAAATGGCGGTTTGAGAACTTGGCTCATCGAACGCCTTGGCGAGGCCGAGGTCGATGATTTTTGCGGTCGTGGCGCCTCCCTCGTCAAAGCTCACCATGATGTTGCTTGGTTTGATGTCGCGGTGCACGAGCTTCTGTTTGTCCACCGCAGCCAAACCGGCGGCGACCTGAGTCGTAATTTCCAGCGCCAACTTTACCTCAACCCGACCGGAGCGTTTGATAAGGTTCTCGAGAGTTTCTCCATCGACGAACTCCATCGCGTAGAAGTAACTGCTTTCAGTTCTGCCAAGATGGAATACCGAAGCAACGTTCGAATGGCGTACCTTTGCTGCCGCCCGGGCCTCACGCAAAAAACGATGCCGCGCCGATTCATCACCGAGATATCGCTCGTTGATAACTTTCAAAGTTACCGGGCATCGCAGATCGGTGTCGAACGCTTTATAGGTGATGCCCATAGCGCCGCGACCAAGCTCGATTGGCCTGCCCTCTTCGTCTAATGCCAGCTCATAATTCTCAAATCGCCCAACAACCCGCCCGGATCCTGCAGCTTTCAAGTCGAGTTCCGTTGAGTCGTGTTCTGATCCAGCTGCAAGGTCTATCGCATCAGGCGACACAGCTTCTCCCAGGGCAGCTCCGCGTAGTATACAAACCGGACAAAAACCGCTATCGCTAACCTCCGAGAACTTCGCGCCGCAGGACGGGCAGGTGCGTGCTTCCTGCTGCCCTGAGTCCGGCTCTGTACCGGGTTTCTTCACGGGTTCTCCGAATTCTATACTCACGGCTTCAAGCGTCCTTCGGCGGCGGGTACCGATAGATCTGACAAAGGGCGGCCAAAGCCGCTTGACCCGCCTGGCTTTGGTCGTGCGCAGAAGCAATCATCAGCGTCCGGCGCGTCGTGTGAAATTGGCCCGCCTGACCCCCCATTGAGCTGTCGCTCTCTCTCATCGAGAATCCGCTTACAGGTCCAACATTAGCGGATCAGTGGGATTTTTTCACTTCTTTTTGTCAACGTATCTACACGCTTATCGCGGGCTGGATAGCTCTTAAACAGACACTGCGCGTTTGTTTACGAGCCTGTTTTAAAATAAACGAATCAAAACAAACTGTTTCAAAACCCTTCTCTCCAAAACGCAGCAGAATTTTCCGGCGTAACCCATACGCGTCACGTTAGTGGCTGCACGCCGAAGGCGTAAGAGAACTTGATGTCTTTTAGAGCCGGATCCGATAAGAACAGATGCGTGATGAGCGGCAATCCCCAGCGGGAAACCTGAACTTCCGGCACATGACCGTGGAGCGACGCCGTCGCCTAGCTATGCACCAATCCCTGACCGATCAGATGGCTTGGAACTTCCAGGACAATGGCACTGACATTGTGCTTTGCGAAAAAGTTCTTGCGGTTTTGGAATGCGTCGGGACGAATCGATTGATCAAAACGAAAAGCGTATAGCCCCTCGTCGCGGAACCTATCCGGAGCGGAAGCCCCGGCATTCGGATTCACCATCATTGCCATTACTGTCGTCCCGGGACGACCGCGAAACAGATTAAAGTCAAAGACCTTGATCTCGACGGTCATCTTGAAATGCATCTGACTTTTACCGCAGCTCAATCCTGGTAAAATCAAATCCTCAGAGCCATGCACATCGAAGTCAAACCAACTACGAGGACATCACCACAATGAACCTAGGCATAGGAGTAATTGGCGCCGGTAAAATGGGAGCCGATCATGTTAAGACTATTACCACAGCGGTTTCTGGAGCGGAGGTCCGCGCCATCGCCGATATCGATCTGAACCGTGCTGAGATCGCCGCGCGTGTTCCCGGTGCCAGAGCACTGTCGTCGGCTGAGGATCTCATTGGGTTGCCTGAGGTGGACGCCGTAGTCATCGCCTCGAACAGCGAGACGCATGCCCAGCACGTCATTGCGGCTATCGCCACCGGCAAGCCGATTCTTTGCGAAAAGCCGCTCGCGCCCACCGTGGCCGAATGTGAGGAAATCCTCCGTCTGGAACAGGCTGCAGGCTCGCGAATGGTACAGGTGGGGTTCATGCGGCGATTTGATCCCGGTTATGTCGAACTGCGAAAGCGAATCGCATCGGGAATAATCGGCACTCCGATGCTCGCACTTTGTGCCCACCGCAACATTGGCATACCGAATGACTGGGCGTCCGAAGACACCGTGCTCAGCTCGGCTGTGCATGAGATCGACGTAATGCCTTGGCTATTTGGTCGAGAAGTAGTCGGCGTGAACTGGTTTTCCCCAATCCCAGCGGCTTCCGGCAAACTGCGCGACCCGCAGGTGGTGATTTTGGAACTCGAGGGTGGCGCGCTCGTAATCGACGAAGTCTTCATGAAATGTGGCTACGGCTACGAGATCCGATGTGAGGTCGTCGGTGGGAAAGGCACAATTGAATTGGCTCCGACTGCACCAGTAGCTTTGCGGTCTGATTTGAAAGTCCACCTAGACTTCCCTCCGGACTGGCGAGAGCGCTTCGCCGAAGCGTATCGGCGCGAGTTGCAGAGCTGGGTTGATACAATTTTCCGCTGGCGTTCGGGTAAAACCGAAAGTGATGCCGGCCCGGTAGATGGTCCGGATGCGTGGGACGGCTATCGTGCGGCAGTCATATCGCAGGCGGTCCTGGTCTCCATGGCCACCGGCGGTCGGGTAGCTGTGGAATACAAGCCGTTACCTGAGCTGTACCGCCGGAGCCGCGTTTCTGTGGCGAACGCCGGAGTCGCCAGCTGAGGTGTCGTGCTACCCGTAAAACAGGTGTTTCCTGATGGCGGCGCTGCTTGTCGGCGTCGGTTAGCGGCCGGAGGCCTCGGCGAAAAAACGATCAACGTGGCCCGCGAAAATAAATTGAGCATGGAGTGTCCTGAACGCGCCGGCTTATTCGTCTTTCAATTGGACCCAACACAAATCATCAACTTCGAAAAGAGAACGGAATAAGGAAAAATGACAACTCGGATTAAGGCAGTTCCAGAAGGCTATCACACACTGACCCCTCACTTGATCGTCAAAGGGGCCAGTGAAGCTATCGAATTCTACAAAAAAGCGTTTGGCGCTGAAGAAATCACTCGACTGCCAGGCCCGGATGGCAAATCCCTGATGCATGCTGCAATAAAGATCGGAGACTCGCGGCTCTTCCTGGCCGATGAGTTTCCGCAGATGGGCGCCCTGGGACCTCACGGTATCGGTGGAACCCCCGTCTTTATTCACGTCTATGTGGAAGACGTGGACACCGTCTTCAATCAGGCCGTGGCAGCTGGTGCTCAAGTGCTCATGCCCCTGGAAGACGCATTTTGGGGCGATCGTTACGGGCAAGTAACTGACCCGTTCGGGCACAAATGGTCTTTGGCTACCCATAAAGAGGACCTGACACCAGACGAGGTCAGCAAGCGTGCTCAAGCCGCCTTTGGTCGATGCCCTGCCTCCAAGTAAACGTAGCCCCTGAAGCTAGCTTAGCTGCTATGGAACCGCGCGGGTAATTGCGGCGGCTGATCCAGCCGCCCTACAATGATCAGGGGGCTTGACGGCGGCGGCGTCCACTGAGCAGATAGATCGCGGCGCGCAACTCAAGGAGAGGATCATCCGTTGGCCCGATGCCGTCCACGCGCGGGATAGGGTCGAAGATGATCTTCTTCTGTTCAGGCAAGTTATCCTGGACCGGCGCCGTAAGAATGACCTTGCCGAACTTGATCAGGCGTCGATCCTCCGGCCAATGGATCGTGGCGTCGTCTACCACATCGTTGTCGTTCGCCACCTGTACGAGAATTTGGAAGCTAACGGGGCCTGCCGCGATGCGCTGGGTGAGCTCGTCGAAAAGGAAGTTTGAATCCTTGCTTTTCGTAGTTGCGGCCTAGAACTATCAGCTTCTCGTCGGTAGGAAGTGGCATCGTGGATTCTTTATAAGCTAGCCTACTAAATTCGCGAGCCCTTTGTAGGCGATTCTCAGCCGAGTTCGGGGAAAGAGATCGTGCGAGATTGCGGGAGTCGGCAAAAAGCGTTCCGAATAATTCTTTGGCGGAACCTTAATATTCATCGACGATTTCTAGCTAACTGTTCCGACCAGACTCACAGCGACGTCCACTCTGTCGCTTACGCGAAGAACAAACGTGCTTGGATCTTTCATGCCCCACTTCACGTATGGGACGACAAAGTTTGCGGTCGCAATGACCTGCGTTTCGTGCACCTTCACCTTTACCGGGACCGAAATCTCGTGATCCTGGCCGTGAATCCGAAGGGTTCCATGTACAACAATTTGAGATTCCCCTTCCAACGCGAGCTGTCCAGTTAGGTGGTCCGGGGAGAAAACGGCTTCCGGAAATCGCCCACTTTCCAAAACGTCTTCGTGCATGTGGCGATCTCGCTCCTGGACACCGGTGTTTCCGCTCTTTAGATCGACTATGATTTGGCCGCTGGCCTTGCCAGTCGCGACGTCAAGCCGAACCGTGCCGCTCTTGACCTTGAACGTCCCGTGCACGGTGTGGAGCACGGCCCCAAGCGTGAAGTGAAGATCGCTCCTGGAAACATCGACCATGACTTCCTGGACGGAGGGAGCAATCTTGTCAGCTCCGAGCAGCGCAAAGCCAACGCACAACGAAAGGACGATAAGAATTCGAATTCTCATGGCTTAGGCCCTCGTTAGGCGGTGGTGACAGGCAATTTCGCTAGCGCAAAGAAAGCACTTGCGGCAATAAGGTCTGCGCCTGTCGGGAATCCGTTAAGTTTATTTCGTAAAACTGCGTCATCCTGACCGGATTCGAACCAAAGTACCTCGGTGGTGCTAAAAACTGGGTTCGGCACCACGGTTTTGCTGCGCATCGGGCGAGCGCAAAAGTCCTGCACCTCGCCGAGATGAACCGCCACGAGGGCTTCCGTTAGCGGTATTCGTACTCGCACCATATTGTGAAAAAGCGGTGTTTGGATCGGTCGTTCCCGTCTTGGAAGCGCTACTTTGGCATCCGGCCACGGAGGCCAGTATTGCGAGCACGATCCATCTTGTCGCGTGTCCAAATTCCTTTCGCATTCAAAGCAATTTATCTACAAACGGCGGATGAATGCCCAGCACAAACAAACAGGCCGCTGCGTGAGCTTTTACTCATTCGGGATTATTCTTTTGCCGAATTTCCACGTTGACGAAAAGCCCCCGGGACGAAAGGTGTTAGATTGGTGAGGCGTCGTCGATATTCATCAACGTAACCTCGAAAAAACTGAAACTAAGGAGACAGAATGGCAAACCCGTTCGTACACGTCGAACTCAACACAACTGATGTCAGCAAAGCAAAGACCTTTTATGGAAAATTGTTCGATTGGGAACTGGAAGATATACCAATTGGAGAAGGCGCAACCTATACCATGATCGGAGTGGGCAAAGGCACCGGTGGAGGAATGATGAAACATCCCATTCCCGGCGAGCCTTCGACCTGGTTAGCTTACGTCCAGGTCGATGACATCGCCGCAGCGACCCAAAAGGCAAAATCGCTTGGCGCAACGGTCGTGAGAGACGTGACAGAAGTGATGGATTACGGCTGGCTTAGCATTATCGTCGATCCGACCGGCGCAACGCTTGGCCTCTGGAAGCCAAAAGCAGCCTAGATACTTTTCTGAACTCGAATCGGGGGTCGAGCTGCTACCACCTCCTGGATTCAGGCCAAGGTGCCCGCCCGCATCGCTACGCGAAGCGTTGCGGGTGGGGAACTTGGCCCTACCGGATCTTCCGTCCAGCGCTAGGGAGGTGCTTCCGCACGTCCAGAGCGACCAGAAGCCCGCGTCCGTTAGCGACGCTGGGCGCGGAAGGAAAGCGCATCCCGTGCTCGGCTGGCACCGGGTAGAACCCTTCGTTTCAGAACAGCATCGATCGACAGCTCTCCCGGCCCAAAGACGAGCACGATCAATGCCGCAAGTAAGAATGGAAATGGATCAGCCTTCACAAACTTATCTGGATCACTGAAAACGCTGGATAGCGCTTCGAAATCCGCCGTAAAGTACGCAACCGTCATCGAGACTAAAATCAGCAATGACAGGGGCCGCGATGCCAGGCCAACGATCAGCAGCAAGCCGCCGAAGCATTCGAGTGAGCCGATAATGTACGCGTTCAGCGAGGGCAGCGGTATTCCAAGGCTACCGAAGAACTCCGAGACTTTTCCGATGTTGGAGAGCTTACCTTTGCCGGTGAGGAAGAGCTGCCAGAAAAAGTAGAGCCGCAGCACGAGTAACAACGGCGATTGCAGGAGATTCGCGCCCACCACGAGCAGCTCGTACGCCCGGCGGATCAGATGATATATTGAGCTCATGATGAGCGGTCGCGCGAGGCGAGTGCAGACCAGAAAGGAATCTTTAAGCTTGATTCGCTTTCTGTCTGCTGAGCCGAGCTTTGGCTCCTGGTGAGGTCGGAGTGTGAAAACTCCGACCACCCTGTAACTGACCTAGCACCGCGCGCGGGCTTGATACCTATTTTTTCGGTTTGCTTCCGTCGGTCGCGCAACCGCCCTGGCCTTTGCAGGAGTTTTGACCTGGGCCGCCACCACTCTTGCACCCGCCCTGGCCCTTACACTCGTTCTGACCCTTACACGAGTGTTTGGGAAGGGCCTTTTCGGCGTCGGCCATACTGTGAAGGGAGACGCCCGCCTGGCCCGACGTGCTGGCGGCGTAAGTACGCACGGCCAAGGAACCGGTTAAGAGGCCGGCAACAGCCGCGCCGGCAATCACTGCTTTGGATGGCTTCATGATATTCTTTATTATTTCTCTTTTGTTATTGGATTTGGTGCCCCTGGCACCTTAGCTGTGATGCAAGGTGGAAAGCTGATATTCCCTAAAAAACACTTGCTGCGAAGAATATCCGCAAAAGGGATCATTGATAATACAGCCACGCCTGTTCTTGGGAATATGTTGGTAAACCCTGGTCTTTTCGGCATTCGGGCCGGTGTGTTTGATGCATACGGCACCTTGTTTGACGTTAGCTGCCCTACCGGAGATTCTCGGTGCTGATCATGCGGCCTAACCGAGATGGCCGTCCGATGTCCCGGCACCGGAAATGGCCTTGATTTAGTAGTGACAAAACTGAATTCTTGCCCGTGATGGAGTGTTCCCATGATGTTGCCGTGATTGGGGGCGCAGTAGCCGGCGCTTCGGCCGCATTCCTGCTGAAACGCAAAGACCCATCGTTGCGTGTACTCATCATTGAAAAGGCAGAAGAATTCGAGCGCAGAGTCGGAGAGTCAACAAGTGAAGTAGGCGCTTGTTTTCTCATGCGAGTTCTGAATCTCGCTAATCACCTGGGACACGAGCAGATCACGAAGTCCGGCCTCCGGATGTGGTTCTACCGAAATAGCGACGATTGCTTTACTCGCTGTGCGGAAATCGGACCGAAACACCAGACACGCCTCCCAGCATTTCAGCTGGATCGTTCAACGCTGGACGAAGCGGTTTTGCAGAAAGCGGTGAAGGCCGGATGCGAGTGTTGGCGTCCCGCCAAAGTGATTGACTTGGAGCTGGGCGGAGTAGGCAAGAACCAGATCAAGGTCCGGATGGGCGAAGAGGTCCGTAGTGTGGCGGCCCGCTGGGTCATCGATGCCAGCGGGCGGACCGCTATCATTGCGAGAAAACTGAAACTGTATCGCGCTTTGGAGGCGCATCCGATCGATGCGGTGTGGGCGCGTTTCCGCAATACATCTGATCTCGACGGACCCGATGTCTGGGAAACTGCTCCCCATTTTACAGAACCGTGTTGGGCGATGCGGCAGTGGGCGACGAATCATCTGATGGGCTACGGTTGGTGGGGCTGGCTTATTCCGTTGAAGGGCGGTGACTGCAGCGTCGGGCTGGTTTATGACAGCCGCATCTTCCAACTCCCTTCCGGGCGGAATCTGGGCGATCGGTTAAAGAGCCAGCTCATGACTCATCCACTGGGAAAAAAAGTGCTTTGTGACGCCCAATACATTGACAAGGATGTCCACGCGTATTCGAATCTTGCCTACTACAGTCAGCGATCGATCGGTGACGGGTGGGCGTTGGTCGGCGATGCCGCTGGTTTTCTTGATCCCCTGTATAGCCAGGGGTTCGATTTTGTTTCTTACACCTGTTTTAGCGTTTTTGAGATTCTCGGGGACGCCTTAGCCGGACGCGACATCTCAAAGGCCCGGAATCGATACAACGAGTTGTACGATAAGCAGTTTCATACGTGGTTTGAGAGCATCTACAAAGACAAATATTACTACCTTGGAGATGCGGAATTGATGACGGTGGCTTTCTACCTGGATATCGGGGCCTACTTCATCGGTCCTGTCAGGCAGGCCTACAGCAGCCATCCTCATCGCTATTCCGCGCTGCCATACGCTGGACCGATCGGGCAGATGTTTGGTCGCTTCATGAGCTGCTACAATCGACGCTTGGCGGCGATTGGGAAAAGAAAGATCAAAGCGGGCACCTATGGCTCAGAAAATTTGGATTCACGCCTTTTCCTCCCTGGATTCAGTCCGGGGCCAGGATCCTTGAAGTTTATTCTCGTCGGCATTCAAAAATGGTTCGTAGCGGAATGTCGAAACCTCTTGCTCCGATTCCCATCAATGCCGGGCGTCGGACAGAGCTCGTCCGTGTACCCCGGATAGTCCGGAGTTGCAGCGTCGGCGGTCCCAACAGAGCCCGAATCTAAAATATGAACGGGCCTGGCAATCGAGTATCCTCAATCAAAGTCTTGCTTTCGCGCCGACTGGCTAATGCGTTGAAGCGCTGCCAGCGTCATGTACTAGTTCTCTCGAAGGAAAGACTATGGATGAAGTCCCGAGCAGCCGTCCAGAATTCTTTGATTTCCGTTACAGTGCTGGCCGGATCCCATGGGACTTCGGAGGGGTCCCGAAGGCGTTGCGTGGATTCCTCGAGAGCCGCCATGGACCAGGCAACGTGCTAATACCTGGTTGCGGTTCCGGTTACGAGATCAAGGCGTTTTGTTCTCGCAACTGGGATGCTGTCGGGATTGATTTCAGCACGGTTGCCGTGACGCGCGCCCGAGGTTTGTTAGGTTCCTTGGCGGGTAAAGTTTACGAGGGCGATTTTTTTACCTATCCCCTGCGGGAAGAGTGGTTCGATATCATCTACGAGCGTACTTTCCTTTGCGCGCTGCCGCCCCAGATGCGCCCACAGTACGCTCAGCGAATTGCGAAATTAATTGCCCCGTCGGGCGTCCTCTGTGGATTTTTCTTCTTCGGTCCCGAAGACGAACCACCTCCCTACCCGATCTCGCAGGGCCAACTTGATGAACTACTCGGCAAATGGTTTACGAAGATCGAAGACAAGGTGGTCGAAGATTCTTTAGCGCTTTATGTGGGCAAAGAGCGCTGGCAAGTCTGGAAAAGAAAGGGTTCGCCAGGTACGAAGGCGCCTGCGGAGGGACTAATCAGCTAGACCGAACTTCGTGTTCACCATCGCCAGTCACTGTCTATTAACCACTTATTAAAAAACTTACGCACAATACGTAATAACATGGACTGTTTGATCCGCGGCTTTGACCCACTTGCACCGATTTGAGTGAAGTATGTGACAAGCGGGCGCTTGTTCAAAAAGCGCCACGGGCGTTTTAGGACGCTGAATTTTGGCATGGCACGGCTAAATTTCTCCAGCGCTAGCGATGCAAACCGGTTTTCTGTTGTTCTCTCCTTCTACGGCGACTTGGGATTCTTCGTTCAACCAAAGGAACGACATCAGCCGATCACTCGTACGCTGACCCATAAGACTTCAATCAAGGATTTGATCGAGTCCTGTGGTGTGCCACATCCCGAAGTGGACTTGATTATCGTCAATGGGCGGCCCGTGGATTTTACTTTTCAGGTGGAAGCTGACCTAGCGGTCGATGTCCACCCGAGCTCGACCGAGCTTTTCCCGACATTTCGGCTGCAAGAACGCAACGTGCGCGCTTTTGTGGCAGACGGTCACCTTGGCAAGCTCGCACGAGACCTCCGTTTACTTGGGATCGACGTGAGCTATGGGCATAATCCTACCGATCGTGAGCTGTTAGCAACGATGGCACAAGAGAACCGTGCACTGCTTACACGCGATCGGCCGCTGTTGATGCATCGGATGGTAAGAACCGGCTACTATCCCCGCTCTCAGCGCCCGATTGAACAGACCGTGGAGGTGGTCCGGCGCTTCGGGCTCGCTGAATCGCTCACGCCATTTGTCCGGTGCCTGCGCTGCAACGGCCTATTGACGAAGGTCTCGAAAGAGGTGGTCATCGAACAGCTGGAACCGCTCACACGACTCTACTATGACGATTTCCAGCGTTGTCCAGCGTGTGGCCAATCCTATTGGCGGGGATCGCACGTCGCCAGACTTGAGGAAAGACTCGAAGCGATTCTGAAACAACTTGATTAAACCCAAAATCCGAAACTCGGCGGCGACGGAGCACCGCCCTCCAGAGCAAATTGTAGAGTCGAAGAGCTCTTCGCGCTCTTCCCCCGGCTCAGTTGGCCTTGCCTGATTTTACAAGCTCCGGGACTTCCTTCCCCTGATCGACAAAAGTCAGAGCGGCGGAGTTGAGGCAGAAACGTAATCCCGTCGGTCGCGGACCATCGTCAAATACGTGGCCCAGGTGAGCGCCGCATCGAGCGCAGAGAATTTCCGTACGATGCATACCGTAGCTATCATCCGTCTTGGTGAGGATATTCTCTTGTGCTATGGGCTGGAAGAAACTCGGCCATCCGGTTCCCGAGTTGAACTTCGCGTTCGAGGCAAATAGCGGCAGGCCGCAGCAGATGCAATGGTAAATTCCTTCGCGGTGATTGTCGAGCAACGTACCGCAAAACGCTGGCTCCGTTCCCTTGCCACGGGCGACCTGGTATTGCTCAGGGGTCAATTGCTTGCGCCATTCATCGTCGGTTTTTTGTACCTTTGGGACGATCATCGGCTCGGTGAGAGTACCATTTGGGCCAATCAGCCTAACGCTTACGGTAGCAGCTGAGGGCGATTCTTGGGCTTGTGTCATTCCGGGCAACAAATAACTGCCGGCAAGAATTTTCAACACCGAACTGAAGAACGAACGACGGGTTGCTTCCATAGCAAGGTTACCCTATTCGGTAGCACATTTTGGATAACATGACGATTTGAAAGATTTCATCATCTGCGGCTAATGAGAAGCCGCTGCAAACATTTCATCGACCGCTCGCAGTCGTCTTGACAGGTCGCGCGCGACATTCAGAATCACAATCGCGTATTGGTCAGGGTGGTGCTTAAAGAGGTGGTGGAGATCGGTCCCCTTTAGCGAAAAGAGGAAAGTATCGTCAACTGCCCGAACAGACGCGCTGCGGGTGACGCATTCTATGATCGACATCTCACCGACGAAGTTCTTGGGACCGAAAACCGCGAGCACTGTCTCGTGGGGTTGGGCTAAGTGCTTAACGATTTCCACCCGCCCGGAGTAGATAATGAACATCCGATTTCCCGGTTCACCCTCCCTGACGATGATGTCACCCGCGTTAAATGCGGTCTCCTCCACGGCATTGGAAATTTCAGATAGCGCTGCGGCGTGCAAGCCGGCGAAGATCGGGATGGTTTCCAGAAAATCCTGACGTTCTCTAGCAGTAAGCATAGTTAGAATCAGCCTAAGCTCCAAAGTTCTGGCGACGGCAGCCGCCGTTGTTTCGCTGACGCGAAACAAAGGCGCTTCTCCAAGCCCGACCTAACAGGAGAATCAGCGACGAAGTCGGGAACGTCGCCCTCCAGCGCAATTTCGGGCTGTTTTGCGCGATTAAAATTTTCTGCGTCCGGCCAGGTGCGAAATCGATATTATCACGATCCTGTATACGAGGGGATCACTTTTGGCGGCTGCCTTTACCGTCGAGGCCGTTCCTTGATGCGGCGCAAGCCTCCTATCCGCCATGGTCACGCGGGAAAGCAAATTTCTCATACCCTTCTCGGGGCGAGCCGATAAGAAGTTCTGATTCAGCCGCAGTTCAGTAGTCTTACCGCCGAGATCACGAATCCGATCGGCAACGTAATTAGCAGAATCTTCGCCAAATCGCTCCGTTAGTCGCCTTAGGAATGCCTGACAGAAGAGCACCAAAGCGCCTGTTCCGAGCAACAAGGCTATTGATTTGGGGTTGACCGAGGAACCGCTGCGCTTCTCAATTCCAGCGTCGAGCTCTCCAGTGCAAGCAGGATCCCATGCGATTTCCTTAGTTTCGCTATTTTGGAAGGATTCTTCCGACATAACTAATCTGGACAGGAATAGATACCAGAAGGTCCGCTTCAAGTCATGCGTTTCCTGTGAATGTCCTGTCTGGTCAGCTGGCGCAGCGTAAAGCATCGACGCTCAAGAGAGAGTTCGCCTATACAGCTACTTACCGCTAGATTCGGCCGATCAAAATGCCATGGAAGAGAAAACCCCAGGTAGCGCTTATAAACAGACCCGCGGGCTCGTGTACTTTGCCCGAATGCTGGACAAGATTCGGCTACAGCATGCCGAAATGCTGCATCCCGATTACTTCGAAAATCTCGGCCAGGGATTTGATGGCCGCTGCTGCAGATTCCTCGGGATAGAGTACCCCGCATTGCGGCAACGAGCTCTCGCCGGAGGAACCGACGAGGAGATACTGGACTGGTGTCTGCAGCAGGGAAGTCACCCTAACGAAGAGCAAATATTGATCTTCAGCAGTTTCCTCCGAAAACGAGGCTGGCGAGATGATGACACTACAACGAAAGCGTTGCAGGATTTCAAAGCGGGCAGCGGCTTAGCGCACCGGTCAGACATTGTAACCTTCTTCGATTTTTACGAGGTCGATGAAGGAAGACGTTCCTAGCCGTCAAGAATCGTGCGCCATGAAAAGGGGCACCTTGATCCATTGGGAGGAAGCTAACGCAACCGGCGACTTAGCGTCACCCCCGCCAGATCTTGCGCGCCGGTGCAAAATCCGTGAATTGTTCCAACCCCTCCCCTCACCCTTGCTCGAGGAAGCTCGACAGATGACCAGTCCGCATCGCGGCCAGTTGCTGTTTCATCCGCGCAAGGCGGGCATCATGGGTGGCGTCCCGGCGCAAGGCCACAGCGGTAGCCAGTATGTCGATGACGACCAGGCCTGCGATCCGGGAAATCGTTGGGGTGTACATATCGGTGTTTTCCAAGGTCTCGACCATGATCCCGACCTCGCAGTGTCGCAGCAGCGGGCTATCGCTGCCGGAGATCCCAATCACCGCAGCGCCGTTATGGCGGGCCACTCGGGCCACTTCAATAATGCCGATGGTTTGCCCGGTATTGGAGATGGCCACGGCGACGTCCCCGGCCTGGAGCATGGCGGCGGCGATGAATTGCTGGTGGGAGTCTGGGTGGGCCAGACAGGGAACCCCGAAGAGCGGAAATTTCTGCTGCGCATCCAGGGCGATAATCCCAGAGGCGCCAAATCCGAAAAACTCTATGCGCTTGGCCTGCTCAAGGATCTCAACGGCTTCGATAAGTGCTTTTTTGTCCAACTGTCTTCGAGCCCAGTTGAGGCTGTTCATGGTGTAATCAAAAATCTTGTCGGTGATGGTCGAAGTTGAGTCATCGGCGCGCAAGACCGAGTGTGTCGCCGGCATCCCCAGGGCCATGCTCTGGGCCAGCCGCAGCTTGAAGCCCTGGAATCCTTCCGATCCAACCGCTTCACAGAATCGAATAACGGTCGGTTCACTAACCCCGGCCCGACGTGCTGTCTTCGCCAAAGTGGCGTTAAGGACGAAAGCCGGATTCGCCAGCACAAGCTGGGCAACCTTCCGGTCGGAGTTCCGAAGCTGGTCGAGCAGACTGCTGATCACCTCCAGAACATTCCGGGCTGGATCGATCTCAGGTATCTTTCTCTTTCTTTTCGGCATGGAAATCCGCTCAGATGGACGCCGTTCAAAAAGAGAGCTGCATCAATCAGCGTTCCCTGGATCGGCGCAGGAAAGACAAACGTTAAGAGCGATAAGGTATTAGATTTTTCATGAGTCGCCCTAAGGTATACGGCCTGCGGGTTGGGGTAAACGCAGTTCAATTTAAACAGGAACTGAGGCCCTCGTCGATTGGCAAATCGGATCCGCGACTGCCGCACAGCACCAGGTCCGGGCCAGCAGTTATGCGCCGCTCATTCGAAAAATTTCTCTCGCTGCGGTCGCAAGTCGAGCTCGAGAGTCCAAGCCGAGCGATCCTGTTTGACCAACCCCCAGTAGACCTCAGCGATAGCTGCCGGATTCACGAGTGGTTCGCCGGTTTGGTCTTCGGTACCTAGTTTGATTTCCTTCTCCCTGATCACACCATCAATAATGATATGTGCCACATGAATGCCCTTAGGCCATAGCTCCCTGGCCAAACCTTGAGCCAGACCGCGCATCGCAAATTTTGCGCTGCTAAAAGTGATTGCGGCTCCCCGAACCGAGGAAGTCGCGCCTGTGAAAAGGATACAACCAGCACGCTTTTTGAGCATGTCGGGAATGACTGCTTGCGAGCAGAGGAAAGCGCCGAGAACACCAACTTGCCACCCGCGGGCGAAGCTTTCCGGAGAAATCTTCGCGAAGGGCTGGCCGAAGGGGCCAGCCGCGCTGGCATTGTTGATCAGAAGATCGACCGGGCCGAGCTGTTCGCGGATGCGTCGGAAAGCTGCGACTACCTGGTCGGTCTGACTTATATCCGTGGGGACAGCGATAGCTTTCGTTCCTGTACCGCGAAGTTCGTTGGTTAACGTTCCGAGAAAATCGGATGACCTGGCGAGCAGGCCGAGTCGGCATCCTTCTTTGGCGAATTTACGCGCCAAGGAGGCTCCCAGTCCTTGACCGACACCAGCGATGGCCGCGACAGCAGGGTTAAAAGCATTCATATAAGAAAAGTTTAAGTCGTGCGGGCACCAAGTGCGGACCGCACACAACACGGCACACGATTTTTGCGAACTAGCTCGGGTATTGCATGGCAGACGGCGTCATGCAATATCCGGTTTAGATATTTCTTCGGACAGTATGAGCAAAAGTGGCAGACCGATCTCGGTCCGGGCTGGCCGGTTGGAATTCCTTAAAGTCAATGCCGGCAAATTCGAATGGCGCGACACCTATCATGTCATTCTGACCTTAAGCTGGCCACGGTTTGCCGCGTTGCTTCTGACCATCTATCTCTTAATCAATCTCGTTTTTGCCGGATTGTATTTGCTTGGCGGCAGGTCCATCGCCGAGCTGCCGCCAGGCTCGTTCTCCGACGCTTTTTTCTTCAGCGTTGAAACTTTGGCCACCGTTGGTTACGGGCACATGTACCCGGAAACCGTCTATGGCCACTGCGTCACTACCGTAGAGATCGTGGTTGGGATGTTTGGGATGGCCGTTATCACCGGCCTGATCTTTGTTCGTTTCTCGCGACCAACTGCCCGGATTCTGTTTAGCAAATGTGCTGTCATCGCGCCTTTCGACGGAGTACCAACCCTAATGCTCCGCGTGGCCAACCAGCGCCATATTTCGATGGCTGAGCCCGAATTTCGCGTCATGTTTTCCCGCAATGAACGGATTCAGGAAGAAGAAGAAAGGGTTCGGCGGTTTTATCCACTCAAACTTCAGTTCGATCGTTTGACCGGGTTCGCGGTGGCGCTGACTGTCCGGCATGTAATCGATCAACGCAGCCCCCTCTACGGAATGACGCCGGAATCTTTGAGAGAGTGCGACGCGCGCTTGATGGCGTCGGTGGTTTGCATCGATCCCGTAATTCCGGCGCCCGTCCAGAGTGCGACCGACTACTCCTACGAGGATATCCTCTGGAATCGGCGCTTTGTGGAAATTTATACCGAGACGCCGGATGGCCGGTTTTCTGTGGATTACGGTCGGATTCACGAGACGGAAGAGGCCGCGACCGCGGTCAGCGTAGACCCGCCGCGAAATGTTAAGCGGTGAAGCGAACTTCAATTCAAAGCCGTTTCGGTGCGCCTTCTCAAGATTCTGTTTTTGGCAGCGCGTCGTAAAGGATTTCTGCGGGGTGCTGCGCCAGGCGTCCAGTGCCGTCTTTAATCTGATGCCGGCAACTTGTCCCTGCTGCCGCAATGATCGTGTCAGCTGGCGTTGAGCGCACGGCTGGAAAGAGCACAAGTTCGCCGATTTGCATGGAAAGCTCGTAGTGCTCCTTTTCATAACCGAACGAGCCTGCCATTCCGCAACAGCCGGACGGAATAAGTTGAACTTTGTAATTTATGGGCAGCTCGAGCGCTTTGACTGTGGGGGTGAGAGAAGCGAGCGACTTCTGGTGGCAGTGGCCGTGAAGTTTGATCTTGCGTGCCTCTTGGGTAAACGCCTCAGGCCGGATACGGTCGCGTCCGGCCTCGCGACTAATGAACTCGTCGATCAGGAGCGCGTGCTTTGCCAGCGTCTTTGCTGGCTCGACCAGGTGTGCTGGAACGAGATCGGGAACTTCATCACGGAAGCCAAGGATGGCTGATGGTTCGACGCCAACCATCGGCGTATCCGCGGTGATGGTATCCTTCAGCAACTCGACATTACGGATCGCTAATTGTCGGGCTTCGCGGAGCAAGCCCTTAGAAATCTGCGCACGCCCACTATCCACATGATTCGGAATGACGACTTCATAGCCGAGCCGGTTGAGCAGCTGCACGGCTTTGATGCCGGTCTTTGCGTCATGATAGTTAGTAAACTCGTCGCAGAATAGAAATACGCGTCCATTTGGAAAGGAGTCACACCGGTTGGCATGGACTCGGTGCCAGCGGCGCAGCGTTGTAGAGTACAACTCCGGGATAGAACGATGGGGCGCAAAGCCTGCGAGCTTCTTGAGCAAAGGCGCCGTCCCTCTGCCCGTCACGAAATAGTTATAAATCCGAGGGGCGATCGACGCCCAGGCCATGCTGATTGAGAAGCCAGCAATGAGCCGCGCCCGCAGCGGCACCCCGCGCGCATCGTGGAACTGTTGGAGCCATTCGGCTTTGAGACGAGCAATATCGACGTTCGACGGGCATTCCGACTTGCAGCCCTTACACGAGAGACAGAGGTCCATGACGACCGCGACTTCATCGCTGTCAAACGGGTTGCGTTTGTCCGAGCGCGTGAGGACCTCACGCAAAATATTCGCGCGAGCGCGCGTGGTATCCCGCTCGTTGCGTGTGGCCATAAAGCTCGGGCACATCGTACCGCCCATGAGGTGTGATTTGCGACAATCGCCCGAACCGTTGCATTGTTCGGCCGCACGCAAAATGCCGCCAGAGTCGGAAAAGTTCAGCACTGTAGCGAATTCGCGCACAGCCTGGTCGGGCTCGTAGCGCAGACTTACATCCATCGGTGGCGTGTCGGTGATCTTGCCGGGATTAAAGACGCCGGACGGATCCCAGGCCCGCTTTATGGCGCGCAGAAGCGCGTAATTTTTTCCACCGACCATCAAGGTGAGAAACTCGCCCCGCAGGCGACCGTCGCCGTGTTCGCCGCTGAGCGAGCCCCCGTACTGCTTAACAAGGTGTGCGACCTCGGTGGCGATGACGCGGAAGAGCCGACGGTCCGCTGCAGTCTTAAGATTCACAATTGGGCGCAGATGGAGTTCGCCAGAGGCGGCATGACCGTAGTGAACTGCATTCAGACGATTGCGCTTCAGAATGTCGCCGAAGTCGCGCACGAACGCCGGCAGGTCTTGTGGATCGACTGCCGTATCCTCGATCACAGCCACAGGTTTGGCATCCCCGGGCAGGTTTGAAAGAAGACCCAGAGCGGCTTTGCGCAGATTCCACACGCGGTTTTGATCTGCGCCCCAGACAACAGGATAGTGGTACCCGAGACCGGCAGAGTGCAAGTCACTCTCGAGGCGGGCGGCGGAGACAGCGACCTCCTCGCGGGTCGAGCCGGCCAGCTCGACGGCGAGAATAGCCCCGGGGTCTCCTTGCACGAAAAAGCGGTTCTGCCGCTGCTCTAAATTTGCTTTGGTGCATTCGAGGATATTATGGTCGATCAGTTCGCAAGATCGCGGCCCTCGCTGCAGCGCCACAAGATTGGCTCGCAGGGCCTCGTCAATCGACGCACAGTGAACGCATACGAGCGCGCTTACGCCCGGGGGGAGCGGCTCACAAGCCAGCGTGATCTCAGTTAAGAACGCGAGCGTGCCCTCCGAACCCGCCAACAGTCGGCAGAAATTAAAGTCTGGGCCGTCCGGGGTGAATGGGGTGCAGTCGGCGAGCACGTCAAGCGCATAGCCGGTGTTGCGACGGTGTATGGACTTTTTTGGGAACTGTTGCGCGATCTCTGCGCGGTTCTTTGCGTCACCGAGCAGCTCGAAAATCTGGCGGTAAATTGCTGCCTCGAGCGTGTCTCCGGAACATTTTGCTCCGAGGGCGGTCGGCGAGAGTGCGCCGAATTCAGTAATCGAACCGTTGCTTAGAACGGCGCGTACCGATACGAGGTGGTCGCGCGTACTACCGTAGACAATGGAGTTGGCACCGCACGAGTTGTTTCCGACCATGCCGCCGATCATCGCTCGGTTCTGGGTCGATGTTTCGGGCGCAAAAAATAGTCTGTGAGGAGCAAGAGCAAGGTTGAGTTCGTTCCGGACCAAGCCGGGTTGTACCCGTACCCGGCGTCGGGTAACATCGATCTCCAGGATCCGAGTGAAGTGGCGCGACACATCCACTACGATGCCGGGCCCAACTACTTGCCCGGCCAGCGATGTACCGGCCGTTCTTGGTATCAACGAGGTGCCATGTTCACGCGCGAAGCGGACGAGCTCGCAAATATCCCCTTCGGTTTTGGGGAATGCGACGGCTTGCGGTATCTCTCGATACACGGACGCGTCGGTCGCGTAGAGCGTTCGCATCGTTGCGTCGAAATGAAACTCGCCTTCGAGTTCAGCGGCAAGGCGTTGAAATTCGGAGAGACCTGATGGCATCGCGGGATTTGGCTCGCGCTGGTCGGTTTAGTGTACCAACCTAACTTAGTGACCGCCAATTTTCCAGGCTACGATTACGGGAGGACCCGAATGGCACAGAAGCCCAAGTCCGTTGCTGGAGAAGTTTCGCCGGCCAATTTTTCCCGCGCCGAAAAGCGCGCAGGCGCGCCTGCATCGCTCACAAATCTCTAAAGATTTGTAGTTCTGTAGTTCTGAATCGTGCATTTCCGCGAGGATTTTTTGCCGCCGAAAGCTGTTAGGGCGAATTCGTCCCGCGAAGCAGGACAACGGTCGTTTCGGAGAAACGACCCTTATAGATAGTCCGAAGTTATTCATCGAGCCGGGGACGAAAGCAACTTTTCCGGCTTTCGAGCGTGAGCGACCCCGGATTGTGAATAACTTCGCTGCAAGCGC
>JBAUZZ010000076.1:0-7259 GCA_049585495.1 Chthoniobacterales bacterium
ATTGAGAAACCATTAATGGACGCGGAGTGTAACCATGAGAAAGGGCCGCTTTATAATTCTCTTATTATCAACTGCTTGCAGAATGCGAGGCCCAGCACTCGATCGGGACTGGATTTCTCGGGGTTCCACCGCTTAGGCTGGTTTTCTTTCTTGCCGTTCCATGACCCTTTCTCGCGGTTCCACTCCCATTCCCTGCCGTTTTCTCTTCGTTCCACTAGGGTGCCGAGAAGGTTTCTCGCCATTCCACTGCCAGTTTTTCTCGCGATTCCACTCCTCGGCGCACATAAGGAATTTTTTGGCTCGATCCCAGTCGGGTTGAAACGCAGTCGAAGATACTTCGAGCTTTCTCGTGATTCCACTCCCCCGCGCACCTGGAGTGGAATCACGAGAACAGTGCGACCCTCCTAGGGGGGCGTTCCACATTAACCTATCCAAGGAATGGTCAAAGCACGGGCTGTTTGGATAGCAAATTGCACAAACGCAAGGTCCAACACGAACGCCTCCAGGGAGTGGAATAACGAGAAAAAGGTTGTCGAATACAGGTATTGCGATGGCCAAAGGATTAGCTCTTATAAAAGGGGCCTATGCAGGATTGCCAAAAACCGTTGACCATGTTTGGGTAGACGTTGGCCGGGCAACGCCCTTTCTCGCGATTCCACTCCCGGCTGTTCCTGGGACGTCTGGATCGCTCTGCGCTCAACAATTGTATTCTTTCCATGCGGGAGATCGTTCGCCTGCCGAAGAAGCCCTTTCAACGTAAGTTCTTCTCGCTATTCCACCAGTATAAACCATAGCAGAACGTCTATGTAAGTGCTTAAGGACAAGCCTCTTAGAAGATGCGCTTTCTCGCTATTCCACGCGTTGAAAACCGAACTAGGTCCTTTTCAGGCGGTCGACACGGACAGGCTGAGAGATCGCATTGAGTAAGCGCCAGATCAGTGTACCCGTGGGATTGTGCGGACCCCGGCCTTCAATCACCTCGACCTTGAGTTCCGCTAGCATGCGGAATACCCGGTTCTTACCCAGGATCATGGTACAGATGCGCAAAAAACGCTCGATATTCCCTAAGTCAACCGTCGCAAGCTTGGCCAACTCACGCGCTTCATCGGTTAACTCTGGCAAGGTCGACTTTAACAGCTTCACTAGTTCCTTCTCGTCGCGACCAGACTTGCGCCAAGCTTCGGTGAGTGAAGAATCAGAAGAATAAAGCTCGGCATCCTGGCCTTCGACCCACGCGAGAAACAGCCAGTCCGTTTTATCCTTGTTGAGACGCAGACTGACCTTGAGGAAACCCTTCAGTACAGGGACATCATTGAGTTGGCGCATTACGCTTGTCCTGCGCTGGGTAAGCAATTTTTTCCGGACGCTTTTCGAAGATGGAATATTCATTCCGAGCTGCTCGAACAGATTCGTAAGGCTGATCTTCCAAGGATCGTCCTTGGTGTGGTAAACCGCGCGGGACGGAATGAAAAGGTAGATTGCCTGAGCCATATCGCTGGTCAGGCGTCGCAGCACATCGAGCCGGACATGCATCAGCTGGGTCCAATCCAGCAAAAGCTCCACGAACTCGGGCGCCAGCGCCACGTTATCCAGTTGGACGTGCGTGCCGGATGTGCCTTCTTTTCGAGCAACAGTCCAATCATCAAGGGCTAGCTTCTGCTGGCGTTCATTGTCCCCACGCTTCGAGCGAACGTTCCTGGTTGTGATTTCGATCCGGCTCAGGGCTGGAAACATTCGCTTTTGGCCCTTTTCCAGTTCGACCGCGATCCAGTAGTCGCGAAGCTCCCCCAACTTTTGACGAAGCAATTTGAAATAAGCGCCGCCGAAAGAGCCCGATGCCCGCCGCGCCAGTTCCCGGATCGACATTGACAAAGGGTTATCCCCTTTCCAGAAGCTCAGAACCCCGAGCAAGACCCGGACATGGGTCATATCGATCTGACTGGAGGGCTGATTTGTGAGAGGATTCGCAATCCCCATGCGCCAGATGTTGTTGTTAACCAGGACCTCGCGGACGGCAGTTTGCTTTCTGGGGCTGAACACCGGACCGCTCAACCAATCCCGCGGCACAAGCGAGATTTCACTATGGGGCCGCGTGCTAGCTGTGACCGGCGCCTGCATGCTCATTTCGGCATCTTAAGCAGACGTACAACATAAAGTCAACTAAGGGTGTCCAATACACAAGATCTAGTGGTTCAGGCTATTTTTCTCGCCATTCCACTCCTTTGGCATGCCTTGAAGATCGGTTCCAGGAAATGCACAGAATCATTCTCCAGATACAAACTAAAACGAGCAAAAGTTTCTCGTGATTCCACTCCACTGCTAGTGACGCCAATACCCTATCCAGCAGAGGGTTACGTAGCGGAGGCGGGCGGTGCTTCTGGCTGATGCCTCGGTCAGTGCTTTCTCATGATTCCACCGGGTTGGCTACCCACGGTTGCACGAGACAATTTGCTCGCCATTCCACTCTTTAAAGGGCTGAAATTGGGCTGCGGCGCAGTTTTTCGAGGCTTGCCGGCAGAGCAAGGGGTTGCGAGGGCAGCTAGAGTCACCAGGGTGCAGTCCTCGATTTCTCGTCATTCCACTCCCCTGTTGCTGCGGATGAAAGAAGTTTGTGAGCGGCCCAAGACGTCCAGCTTTCTCATCGTTCCACTCCCCGTGCCAAGCAGGAATATTGGCCTGAGCTGCGTTGGGACTAAGTCGGTCTTTTCTCGCCATTCCACTCACCCATCGAAAAAGCGGGAAAAATTTTGGCGTGCCCAAAAACCAGTTTCCGCCGCTGAAATCGGCAGAGGAAAGGCCCCGTCCTGTGAGGTGCACTGTTATTCGGCTGAAAACGAGAGCAGACCTTCTGCGAGCATCCCTCACTCTAGAGGGCATCTCGAAGTGTTTCATCCTTGGTTAGGTTATCGGAGCAATCTTTCAGTGTTAAACCTGGTTGCTGAGTTTCAGCGCTTGTGCGGACATTCATTCTCTTTGATCAAAAGAACCTCAACCGAGTGATTCAAGCGATCCCAAATAGGCGCATTATAACGCTCAGTAACTTCCTTATTTGCAGTATAATACGTTATGTTATCAGCCTGCCAGCAAAGCAGCCAGTCAGCAGATACGCAAGCGGGCACGCCTGCCTACCATTATAAGAGAGAGAAAAAATAAAGCAAAAAGAGTAGACTAAAGAACGAGAAAACCTTAGAAGTCATCAGACAGCCTACCAGCCATTTAAGCAGCCATGGAGCCAAATCGACCGCCCTATCCGAGACCGTTCGTTATCACCGTCGGGATCACTAAAGGTGGAGCGTGCAAGACCTGGACTGCGTTTAACCTGGCCTCGTTTCTCGGGATGGCTGGGTATTCGGTTCTGACCATTGATCTGAACCCGCAGCACGACCTGACCGCAGATCATCGGATCCTGATGGAGGAGGGGATTTATCCGAGATTCCGGGTTTTGAGTCACGACATTGTGGATGAACACGGGCGCGTTACCCCGATGCCCGATTTACGGCCTTATGCCGACTGCCAATTCATCATTTACGACACCTGCCAGTTCTTCAACTTTCCGGTGGTCCGTTACGCTTGGCAGAACTGCCATCTGATGGTTGCTCCGTACACGCCGGACTGCGCGGACCTCAAAAACTACGCCACGGCGATCTACTATTACCGGCATTTGCCTGCTCCGCGGGGTCCGGTGGCGATCCTGCCGACGAAAACAAAAATTCTGAAAAACTCAGCCGCGCAATCGATTATGCAGGATGCGTTGGAATTGATGCGAAGCACGGGGTGCGAGGTACCGCCCTATCCCCAACAGTATATGCTCGAGTACAACGATCTGATGAGCGCCCAGAACACACGCTGGGTCTACTCGCGCATCCGGTTCAAGGGGATGGAGAAAACCGTACGACCACCGTTCCTGGACAAAGTCGATTTGAACCTGTGCTGGATCCTGAGTGTGATGGAGAAGCATTACGGGCCGTTGCCGGATCCAACACTACCAAAAATTTCGCGGCACGACGGGATGTTCGAAAAACTCCGCGAAGAAGCCGAGCAGTTGGACGGCAACAGACCGACCGCGGCATGAAACCGAGCGAAGAAGAAAGGGCACAGCAGCGCGCGGCCGAGTTGGAGAAGCTTAGGCAAAGCCTGTTCAACTCGAACAAGTCTACAGATCCACGCTTGGTGACTGCCGCCGTGCAACCCTCAGTTTCCCTCATGGCGCCGGTTCAGCCTCCGGCCGAATCACCGAAAGTCAGTGGGGGAGGGGAGCAATTTGCGGAGCACGTGATTGAGCAACCTGCGCCACTGGCCGCTGAAGCACTCTCAGAAGAACCGCCAATCCAGCCGATTGAGACATCATTGGCCGAGGCGATGCGAAAATTCAGGGCCCCCGACGAAGTCAATCGCAGCAATGTTCGGGTTTCAGATGATGTCTTTAGCCGCGTCACGGCCTTCTTTGTGAACAACCCGGTCAGCAAGCTCGACATTTTAACCTACTTGCTGTTCACCTACCTGCCGCGGGTGACACCCTCGGGGCGCGCCCCCCCTTGGCTGTTGGAGGTTCCACCGGAAAGCCTGCGGCACCGCAACCTGGTCTACCTTGAAGACCAGTCGCTCTCCGACCGATTTACGCAGCTCACCGCCGTACACGGTGTCAGCCGGGTGGATCTCATCGAGAATATCGTGCGGCATTACCTGCCGCCACCCAGTCGCCTATATCCGCCGAAACGTCGGCGTCGCCGAAGTGCGTGATTAAAAAAAGGTGTCGATCGGATCGGCAATGCTCAATCGATCTTCCAGATGAGCTCGCCATATTGAGATTCTCTTCTTCGGTTTTATGACGCTGCGACGAAGCGCTCCCGTCAGCATGAATGGGCTTGCCATGGCCGGATGCAAAAGCCATGGGATCATTTATAGTGGCCGCTCGGAGGAGCGCTGGCGCTGACGCGCTCTACGAAGGTTGGAGTAACAGTATACACCTTAGGCGGGCGAGAAACTCCACTCAACTGTTCAATTAGGCATCGAATGCCCAATTTGCCGATGCTGCCAAAATCCTGTTTGACTGTCGTAAGCGGTGGTCGAAAAAATTCTGCCTCAGGAATGTCGTCAAATCCGACAACGGAAACATCGCTCGGCACGCGAATGCCGTTCTCTTCAAAGGCTCGAATGGCGCCAAGAGCCATCTGATCATTTGCAACAACCAGGGCAGTAAACTGCCCTAGGTGAGTTTTGATCAGCTCATGGGCCGCTTCGAACCCTCCTCTGGAGGACCAATCGCCCTCTACGCAGGGCCCCGGATGCAGGCGGGCCGCCTTTAACGCCTTTAACCAGCCCTGGTAACGCAGCCGAGCAGCCCGCCAGATCACCGGTGCCCGGAGACAAGCTATCTGTCGATGGCCCAATTTGATCAAATACTTCGTTGCCATCCGCGAGGCCTGTTCCTGATGCACCAAAACAGACGGCGCCACGAATCCGAAATCGGAATCCATGGCGACGAGTGGAACATTTCGACACAAATCGCGGAGAAGACGCAAGTCGATCTCGAGGGGAAGGTGCATCAAGATCCCCGCAACTCGATGAGTGCATAAATCGTTTACGGCTTGACGGATTTCCTCGACGTTCTCCTCGCCGATCCCGGAAAACATCACGCTATAGCCCGCCTCCTTCGCGGCTTCCTCCACGTTTATCATTGTCTGCGAGGGACCGTAGAGACCAGTGGCAAAGGTCACAAGTCCGATTACGGTCGACCGTCGACTTACGAGGTGCCTGGCGGTCATATTGGGACGATAACCGAGCTCGTTCAATGCCCTCCGGACACGTGATCGTGTTGAATCGGCCACGTCTGGCATCCCGTTGATCACACGGGAGACCGTTTGGTAGGAAACGCCGCAGCGAGCTGCGACATCGTTCATGGTGACGTCTCTCTGCGGTTCAGGTGCTGCCATATTAGAATTTTGAAAAATTGGTACTTAGGCCACCCAATAAACCCTCGGGCCCGTCCGGTCTGCCGGAGTGAAATTTGTCTTGTCAAGCAACAAGAATCATCCCATTTTGCCGTGAACGTTCACAACTTTATAGGGTTTTCCCCTCAATGTTCAGCCAGTGGACCCCCAGAAAGGAAATTAACAATGATCAGTCCTCGTCGATTCGTCGTGACCGGCCTCGTATTTGCGTTCACGGCCACTATGAACAGCTCCTCTATTGCGCAGGAGCTGCCTAAATTAAAAGAAAAGAAAACCTACAAAGTCGGCTTCTCCCAGACCGAGTCCAACAACCCCTGGCGCCTGGCGGAAACCGAGAGCGTAAAGTCGGAGGCCGCTAAGCGCGGCTGGCAACTCGTTTACACTGATGCGGCTGGGTCTGCGGCGAAACAAGTGGCTGATGTTAACAGCATGATCGCCCAGCAAGTCGACGTCATTTTGCTCGCTCCACGCGAGGAAAAGCCGCTGGTGCCTGCAGTCATGGCAGCAAAAAAGGCTGGTATTCCCGTCATTCTCCTGGACCGTCGAGTGGATCCGGTAGCCAAGCCTGGCCGTGACTATCTCACGTTCATCGGCTCCGATTTTGTCGAGGAAGGAAAACGAGCGGCTGATTGGTTAGCCAAGGCAACTAACGGGAAAGCGACGATCATTGAGCTCGAAGGGACGACGGGGTCATCCCCGGCCAATGATCGCCACGCCGGCTTTGCGGAAGAACTTAAGAAGTATCCGGATATGAAGGTGGTTGCTTCACAGACCGGCGATTTTGCCCGGGACAAAGGTCGCCAGGTGGCCGAGACGCTGCTTCAGGCGCATCCGGACGCGACGGCTATTTATGCACACAATGATGAAATGGCCATCGGGGCGATCGCAGCTCTCGAGGCGGCCGGGAAGAAGCCCGGCAAGGATGTGACCGTCGTGAGTATAGACGGTGAAAAAGACGGCGTTCAAGCGATCGTAGACGGTAAGATGGCTTGTTCGGTGGAATGCAATCCGCGGCTGGGTGCTAAAGCTTTTGCAGCCATCGAAGCTTATGCCAAGGGGGAAAAGATCCCCGAGTGGATTAAAAGCGACGATCATCTTTTTGACGGTACGAACGCCAAAGAAAACCTGGCCACAGCGTACTAAGATTCGCTCCAGCCTGGTCGTTAGGGCGGTCAAGGACCGACCCCCCGCGGGCGAACAGAGAGAGCGATGCTTAGTCATCGCCGTTCTCTGGACTTCCCGACTCTTGCCTTGTCGATGGCCGGCAACGCCCGTTTGGCAATTTTTCAGCAGGGTGGGAGCAGATTA
>JBAUZZ010000077.1:0-5679 GCA_049585495.1 Chthoniobacterales bacterium
ATGGCCTTCCTGAGGCTTCGTTCTATTAGATGTCGGAGCATGGGCCTCCGGCTCGCCCGGTAGTCTTCCAGTAATCCTCTCGGGATCGCCTATGCGGGACCGTGATCGAGCCGGGGCAGGACGTCCGCCAGCGTTATTTTGGCTTGCGGCGCAGTTATTCACAACCTCGCTTCGCTTGGCTAGGGTCGGCCGCTCCGCTCGGTCATGAATAACTGCGAGAATGATATCAGCCTATGCTACTCTCGCAGACCATCGTAGCATAGGCATCTTGCCTGTCAGGCGACCTTCATCGGCTCTGGCTCAATCCTCAGAAACTACAGGCTGGAAGCCTATGATCTACCGGCGAAATTGTAAAACTACCGATCATCACTCGAAGTGGCTCATCTTTTTGAAGACTTCGTATCGGCTTCGGATATCGCTCGGCGTCAACTCGCAAAGACGATTCAGGCTGAAAGACTCGACGCAGTAGCTGGCCAGCAGGCTTCCGTGAACCACGGCTCTCTTCAGATCTTCGAAATCGAATCTTTCTTTGCCCAAACTTGCCAGATAGCCGGCGAAGCCGCCGGCAAAGGTATCCCCGGCTCCGGTTGGATCCCGAATCTCTTCGAGTGGGAATGCCGCGCAGCTGAAATACTCTGTAGCCGAAAAGAGCAGGCAGCCATGTTCGCCTTTCTTGATGGCAACATACTTCGGCCCAAGCATCAGGATCTTTCGTGCCGCTTTGAGCAAGACTTCTTCCTCGGTCAGTTGACGGGCTTCGCTGTCGTTCAGCACGAGAAGGTCGACTCTCTCGACCAGCGCCATCAACTCCGGGCGCGTGGTCGTAATCCAGAGATCCATTGTATCGGCGATGACGAAACGCGGCTGTTCAACCTGGTCCAACACATGGCCTTGCAGCGTCGGGCTGATATTTCCGAGCAGGACGATCGGGTCCGCGCGATACAACTCAGGCAGATTCGGATTGAATTTTTCAAATACATTAAGCTCGACATGGAGAGTCTGACGTTTGTTCAGGTCCGCTTCGTACTCCCCACTCCAGCGGAAGGTCTTTCCCTCGACGATCTCCAACCCATCGAGATTGATGTCTCGCGATCGAAACAACTCAAGGTATTCGTTCGGAAAATCCGAACCGACGATCCCGACGAGATCGGTCGGGTGGAAGAAGCGCGCGCTGATCGACGCGTATGAGGCTGATCCACCGAGCAGGTTGGTGTGTTCTTCGACCTGGGTTTTGATGTTATCGATCGCGATCGAGCCGACAACGAGCACTGACATGGCGGACACGATTGAGTAATTGGCGAGTCGATTCCAGCAGTTTTTCGATTTTTACTCGTTGCTATATCCCCTTGTCAGAGGAACGAAGCGAACCGGGACTAAAATCTTCCGATTGATCACCCCATGGATTTTTTCCAACAGAATCAACTGTTGGGACTTGAGTTCGCCGACCGGCAGGATCAAGCGGCCACCCTCTTTGAGCTGATCGACTAGCGGCTTCGGTATGTAGGTCGGCGCCGCTGTCACAATGATAGCGTCAAACGGTGCTTCTTCGGGCCATCCGAGCGCGCCGTCGCCAGTTTTGTATTTAATATTACCGAATCCCAGGCGGGTGAGGGTCGCTCGAGCTCGATTGGCGAGAGTCGGAATAATCTCAATGGTGAAGACGCGATAGACCAGCTTGGCTAGCAGCGCGGTTTGGTATCCGCAGCCCGTTCCGACTTCGAGTACGCGATCGGTCTGTCGAAGTCGTGAGTATTCCAGCATATAAGCCACGATGTAGGGCTGAGAAATCGTCTGTCCACAGCCAATCGGCAGCGGATGATCCTCGAAGGCTTCCTGGCGGACGCTCTCTGGAACGAATTCCTGTCGGGGCACCTCTCGCATAGCCTGCAGGACGCGCCCGTCGGAAAGGCCACGAGACTCTATCTGATCTTCAACCATGCGCCGGCAGTTCTCGTTCGATGCCTGGCAGGGGGCAGCGGATTGCACGCTGAATGCCAACAGCGAGATCACGCCGGCAAGATATCTCAGGAATCGATCTGAAACAACGCTCCTATCTGCCAAGCGACGCTTTCACCTCGTGCGTGTGTGTCACGATGTCTTCAGCCAATAATAGGTCGGAAACGATGCATACCCGCTTAGCCCCGGCAGCCCTGACCTGATGCAGGTTCGAACGTTTCACGCCGCCGATGCAGAAGATCGGGATTTTGACGCATCCGTGAACCGGCCGGACGTCGTCGAGCCCGATTGCCCTGGCAGTGAGTTTTGTTGCCGTGGCGAACAGGGGACCAAATCCGATGTAGTCCGCACCTTCTGATTCCGCGCTCCTCGCCTGAGCAATCGAGTGGGTTGATTTTCCAACGATGCACGGTCTACCCGCCAGGCGCCGAGCTTCGGCCACTGAGTGATCTTCCTGTCCGATGTGGCAGCCGTCCGCTTCGACCTCCTGCAAAACATCCGGATAATCGTTGATGATCAAAGGCACACCCGCCCGTTGCGTGATCCGGAGCATGCGTCTGGCTAGAGCCGCGATGTCCGCTTGAGACAGGTTCTTTGCGCGCAGCTGCAGCATGTCAATTCCACCACGAACCAGCTCATCGGTAACGGACTCGATCCGTTCGGAAGCGACATAGCCCCGATCGACGATACCGTAAAGGTAGCATTCCGACATCGTTTTCATTTCGAGATCGGTATGGCGAGGTTCATCCAAGGCGCAGGCAGTCCGCTGAACTCCTGTAGCCACTGGCTCACGCCTTCATGCTCAATGCCTTCGGCCCGACCAGTTTTTCTACGAAACTCGTGTCAAATTCACCCCTGATGAAGTCGGCATTCTGGATAATCTTTACCTGAAATGGAATCGTCGTTTTAATCCCGGTGATCAAGTATTCGCTTAGGGCCCGCGACATTCGGCGGATGGCAGAGTGGCGAGTCGAGCCGACGCAGATCAATTTTGCGATCATCGAGTCATAGTAGGGCGGGACTACGTACTTGGAATAAACGTGCGAATCGACTCTTACGCCGCGGCCACCCGGCGCGTAGTACAAATCAATCATGCCAGGCGAGGGTTGAAAATCACGGTCCGGGTCTTCCGCATTGATGCGGCATTCTATCGCGTGGCTGCGAGGCTTTGCATTCGCGACATGCTCCGAAAGCGGCTCACCAGCTGCAATCAAGATCTGTTCCTTGACCAAATCGCACCCATAAACCTCCTCCGTGACCGGATGTTCCACCTGAATGCGGGTGTTCATTTCCATGAAGTAGAAATTACCATCCTTATCGACGAGGTATTCCATGGTTCCGGCATTCTCATAGTTAACCGACTCCGCGAGCTTTAACGAACATTCGCCCATTCGGCGGCGCAGCTTTTCGTCCACGAACGGTGAAGGGCATTCCTCGATAATTTTCTGATTGCGGCGCTGAATTGAGCAGTCGCGGTCGCCGAGATGAACGAGTCGGCCATGGCTGTCCCCGACGATTTGAAACTCGATGTGATGGTTCTGCTCGATCAGTTTTTCGATGTAAACACCACCATTTCCGAAAGCTTTCTCGGCTTCGCTGCGAGCCGCGTAAAAACCTTGGACCAGACTAACTTCATTATGGGCTGGCCGCATCCCACGACCACCACCGCCGGCGATCGCTTTGATCATTACCGGAAAACCGATCGTCCTGGCGACCTTAAGAGCCTCCTGTTCGGTCTGCACCGCGCCGCTGCTCCCCGGCGACACCGGCACGCCAACTTTTCGCGCTTGATCACGAGCAGCGCTCTTGTCGCCCATGGCGCGAATCGCGGCGGGCGAGGGTCCAACGAATTTGATGTTACAACTCGCACAAACTTCCGCAAAATGTGCGTTCTCCGCGAGAAAGCCGTAACCGGGGTGAATCGCATCAACGTCAGTAATCTCTGCGGCGCTAATGATCCGATCGATCTTGAGGTAACTGTCGGCGCTGGGAGCCTTGCCGATGCATACAGCTTCGTCGGCCAATTGCACATGAAGCGAGTCTACATCAACCTCAGAGTAGACGGCTACGGTGGCGATTCCGAGTTCTTTGCACGCGCGGATGACTCGGAGGGCAATCTCGCCTCGGTTCGCAATCAGAAGCTTGCTAAACACGATTACTTCACCCGGAACAAAGATTGGCCGAACTGCACCGGTGTCCCGTTCTCAACCAGGATCTCCAGGATTGATCCGCTCACTTCGGCCTTGATTTCGTTCATCACTTTCATCGCTTCGATGATGCAGACGACAGTATCCTCGGTAATCTCCTGGCCGACCCGGACGTATGGCGCAGAATCGGGAGAAGGCGCCCGGTAGAAAGTTCCAACCATCGGAGAAACGATCTCCTTGTGACTCTCCACGGTCTGACTAACCGCTTGGCCTGGAGTGGACGGACGGCCGGGGGCCACGTTAGAGGTAGGGGAGTGAACCGACGGTGCGATGACGTGCGGATACGCAGGAGCAACCACCGGCGGACCGGGCCGGTGGACTTCTAGTTCTAGTTTGAAGCCTTCCTTTTCCAGCTTAAAAACCGCCAGG
The DNA here is from genome assembly GCA_049585495.1 of Chthoniobacterales bacterium. GTDB lineage: Bacteria > Verrucomicrobiota > Verrucomicrobiia > Chthoniobacterales > JAFAMB01 > JBAUZZ01. The sequence goes on from JBAUZZ010000077.1 coordinate 4,533, forward strand.
TCGTTTTTTTTCATCAAGTCGATGATGGCTTTGATCTCTTTTAGATCCAACGTGGTGTCTCCTTGCTAAGGGGTGAAGCCCGGTATGTTAGGACGCGAATGCACCGGGGCGCAAGGGACTTTCTGAATCGGATAGGATGAGGGGCGTTTGCGAACAGTTCCACGCTATCTATCCTGCGACAATGCGGTCACTCCAAATTCGGCTCAAAGAACACATTCAGCAACTCTATGCCTGTCGCCGTTGTCCGATGATGCAGTCAACACCAGTATCCGGTGGCCCGGTCGTGAGCCGAGTAGTTCTCATCGGCCAGGCACCTGGCCCGAGAGAACCCGTTTTAGGGCGCCCATTCGCCTGGACCGGTGGTAAAACAATGTTCAAATGGTTTGAAGACTGTGCCGGAATTTCGGAGCCGACGTTTCGCGCGACGGTGTATATGGCTGCCGGTTGCCGTTGTTTTCCTGGAAAGAACCAGCAAGGCGGTGATCGTGTTCCGTCGCGAAAAGAAATTGAGAACTGCAGCCCTTGGATGCGCGGAGAGTTCGAACTCCTGCGGCCCGAACTGGTCATCGCCGTTGGGAGATTGGCGATTGGTCTGTTTCTGCAACCATTACCCGCTCTTTCTCTGATCATCGGTCGGATAGTCCGGACCGAGAAATGGGGGCATTCATTCGATCTCGTACCGTTGCCGCATCCATCCGGCGCTTCGCCCTGGCATCGGACTGAGCCTGGGAAGGAGCTCACTAAAAGGGCCGTAGAGCTGATCTGCCAACACCCGGCGTGGATCTCGCGAGCGCAAAGATAGTGTCAGTGCCAGTTTGAAAAAGGTGTCAGTGGAGAAGTCTCAAAGAGAAAATTGTCAGTGTCAGCGCTCAAGGTTCGGAATCGTCCGCGTTGCAACAACCGGCACTGACACTGGCAACTGGCGCCGACACTCACCCAATTACGGGCCAGATTACCCTTAGGGCTTGGGAGACCGCTTGGACATTATGCACGCGAAAAATCGATGCGCCTCGCAACGCGCCAGCCACTACACACGCGACCGTGCCGGCATCGCGGTCCTTTGGATCGACCAGATTGAGCACTTCTCCGATCACATTCTTGCGGGAGACCGGCAAGAGAATTGGTCTCCCGAACCGGGTGAGTGCTC
>JBAUZZ010000078.1:0-4196 GCA_049585495.1 Chthoniobacterales bacterium
AGGCGACGAATACGACACCGCGTTTTTTGATAAGAGGTCAAAATTTCTCCACTATCTGCCGGAATGTCTGGTCATTAATAATGTTGAGTTCGATCATGCGGATGTCTTTGAAAATCTGGACGAGATCAAAACGAGCTTCCGGCGTCTGGTAAATATTGTACCAAGCCAGGGCCGAATCTTTATCAACGCAGACGACCCAACTTGTGCCGAGGTAACGCAAAAGGCCTTCGCCCCGATTAGCTCGATTGGTTTCGCACCAAGCGCATCGCATCCCATCGGGGCTGTTCGATTTCACCCCAGCGGTTCCGAATTTGAAATATTTGGGGTCACGTTTGAGACGCCACTAGTTGGCGAATTCAATGTTCGGAACGCTGCGATGGCGGCGGCGGTTGCGCGGAGTTATGGACGCTCGGTTGACGTGATCAAACGGGCGTTGGCTGGATTTTGCGGAGTCGCTCGCCGGCAGGAAGTGCGGGGTGAAGCTAATGGGATTAAGATCATCGACGACTTTGGTCACCATCCGACCGCGATCCGAGAAACGTTGTTCGCGCTACGGCATCGCTACCCGGGGAGGAAGCTCTGGGCCATCTTTGAACCCCGCTCGAATACTACCCGTCGAGCGGTTTTTCAATCCGCGCTCCCCGAAGCGCTCAAACTGGCGGACGGCGTCATTCTCGCACAAGTTGCAAGAATCGATCAATTGCCACCTCATGATCGCCTAGACCCCCATAAGGTCATCCAAGCGATTGAGAAAAGTGGTGTTCCGGCTTTTTACGAACCTCGAGTGGACGACATTGTTGGCCGGGTGAAACCGCTCGCAAGACCGGGCGACATCATCGTCGTCTTCAGTAATGGCGGCTTTGAAGGGATTTACGAGAAATTATTGGCGCAGCTGGCCGTGGCATGAATTTCGAATTTCACACGCACAGGGTCCACAACTATCTACGTCTGGCGAAACGTTGGAAAGCGTTGGCGAGGAGAGCTCGGCTTCGCTGCACGGTATTCGAAAATGTGGATGAGTTTGAACTGCTGTGCGTCCGGTCTCCCGCCTTGCAGGAAAAGAATGGGATATATCTGTCGGCTGGAATTCATGGCGACGAACCAGCATCGGCGGAAGGGCTCTGCCTTTGGGCGGAACTGAACGCTGCCGCGCTGCACGATCTGCCGCTGATCATTTTCCCTTGTCTGAATCCCTGGGGATTGGTTCGCAATCTGCGGTTGGACTCGCAAGGCAGAGATCTGAACCGGTGCTACCATCTTGATGAACCGGCGCAGATTCGGGCACAGAAAGCTTTGATCGCCCCCTATTCCTTTCGCCTGGGGATGTGCCTCCATGAGGACTACGATGCTCAGGGCGTCTACGTATACGAGATCCGCAAACATCACAGGCTCTTTGGTCAGGAACTCCTGGCTGCGGCTGGGTTCTACGTGCCGGTCGATTTGCGGAAAACGATCGAAGGCCGTAGAGCGAGCCAAGGTTGGATTGCGCGCCGGCTAAATTTCGTCAGATTTCCATTCCGGGCTGAAGCTATGTATCTCGCTGAAAATCATAGCGAACGCAACATCACGTTCGAGACGCCTTCCGAATACGATCTTCCAGCGAGAATTCACGCGCAGGTTGCTGCCATTCAAAAAGCCGTGGAACTGATTATGCTCGATGCGGCGCTGTCACCCGCCCGCTGATCCCGCACCTCCGGGCTTAGTCATCTCCACCGGATCCAAAGCGTGGTTCAACTCAGCCTCGGGCAGCACTCGCTTCTCCTGGCAGAGTTGGCGCACCGTCTTCCCAGTCGCAACACTTTCTTTAGCGATTTCTGCAGCGCGATCGTACCCGATTTTCGGCGCGAGACTCGTCACCATCGCCATGCTGTATTCGACCAGCTCATTGCAGCGTTCCCGGTTGGCCGTAATCCCTGCTACGCATTTATCCTGGAGAATTCGGATGACATTCGTCAACAGGCGGATGCTTTCCAGAAGGTTATGGGCCATCATCGGCATCATCACGTTCAATTCCAGGTTTCCGTTGGCTCCGCCCCACGCAACTGCGGTATCGTTCCCAACGACCTGGGCGCAAACTTGCATGACGGACTCGCAGATAACCGGGTTCACTTTTCCCGGCATGATTGAACTGCCAGGCTGAGTCGCAGGGAGCTGGATTTCACCGATTCCGCACCGGGGGCCGCTGCTGAGCAAGCGTAGATCGTTCGCAATCTTGAACAGACTTACCGTGATCGTTCGCAGTTGGCCACTGGCTTCCACCAATCCATCCTTAGCGCCCTGGGCTTCGAAGTGATTGCGCGCCTCCCGAAACGCGACCCCCGTGCGGTCCCACAAATAACCCATTACCTTGCTCGCAAAATCCGGGTGTGAATTCAGACCCGTCCCGACTGCCGTGCCTCCGAGAGCCAATTCCTCGACGGCTGCGATCGCATTCCCTGCTCGTAACTTTCCATGCTCAACCTGCTTGGCATAACCGCTAAATTCCTGGCCGAGTCGCACTGGCGTTGCGTCCATGAGATGGGTTCGGCCGATCTTTATTACGTCCCAGAATTCGCGCGACTTCGCTTCCAGCCCTTGCTGGAGATAGTCAAGGGCAGGCATGAGATCGTTTCGAATCGATTCGCCAACCGCAATATGGATGCAGGTCGGGATCACATCATTGCTCGACTGGCTCATGTTGACGTGATCGTTGGGATGAACGGGGTCCTTCGAACCGATCGCTTTCCCCGCCAGCTGGCTGCACCGATTTGCGATCACCTCGTTGGCGTTCATATTCGTGCTCGTGCCTGAGCCAGTCTGGAAAACGTCAATCGGAAAATGCGCATCCCATTTCGCACTAATGACTTCTTCAGCGACTCGCGCGATCAGCTGCGCAGGTTCCTCGTCGAGCCTCCCAAGATCACGGTTGGCCAGCGCGGCTGCCCACTTGACCAGTCCCAGAGCGCGGATCAGCGGCCGGCTGAATCGGTAGCCACTGACCGGAAAATTAAGAACGGCTCGCTGGGTAGTTGCTCCATAGAGGGCCTCCGCAGGGACTTCCATCGTACCCATGGAATCATTTTCAAATCGGGTTTGCATATTCAATCGAGGTTTTGGTGGAGCGAGTCCTTGCTATCGCCGGCAGAGCATCTTCACAAACTTCCCTTCCGGATCTCAACAGATTTTCCAAATTCGCCTAAAGTAGCATGGATGAAAACCGATTCTTATACCTGCTAGAATACTCAGAGCCGGCCAGCCAAAACACTACCTTCATCTCATCACGATCTGAATCTCGTTTTTAATCGCATCTCCCACTGAACCGTGAGCGAACTTCTCAGTCACAATCTGCTAACTGTAAAAGAAACGGCCGCGTACCTGCGGATCCCACTCCCGACCGTCTACTATCTCGTACAACGGGGGCAGATCCCGGCCATTCAAATCGGCGGTCGCTGGAGAATCAAAAAATCTTCCCTGGATCGGGATATCCTTCGCCAAGACAGGGAAGGGCAACCCTCGGTGTTAGTCGTCGACGACGATCCGGGGCTACAGGAGTTATTTCGAACGTTCCTGAAGAAAATCGGGTTCAGTCGGGTCGTGGTTGGAACAGCCAAAGACGCGATGACGAGCCTCCGGAAACAGAAATTCGATCTTATGTTTTTGGATCTGCAACTGCCCGACGCGCCGGGCGATCAAGTCTACAAGACAGCCAAGCAGATTGATCCGGACCTTAATGTCATCGTCGTGACTGGTTACCCGGATAGCGAGATGCTTGATCGGATTCTTCAGGTCAGTCCGGTCACAGTTTTGAAGAAACCGCTGAAGGTCGAGCAGCTTAATCAGACGGTTAAGATTCTCGGGCACAGCAGTCGAAAGACAGACTAGAAGCATCGCGCAAAGGCCAGAGTGTGGCGGAGCCGCGATCAAACGTTCTCGTTGTCCTCTCGCAGCTGGAACTGCGCCTACTTCGTTCGCGGTATTGTCCGACCTCAAGCACAATAGACGCACCTTCCAGGTGCGGAATTCGCCAATCCTCGCGAAAATGCAAGATTCTTGCGGACCGGCACGCTTATAAAAAATTTGGCCAAACTCCACGGTCGTTTCGGAGAAACGACCCTTATAGATAGTCCGAAGTTATTCATCGAGCCGGGGACGAAAGCAACTTTTCCGGCTTTCGAGCGTGAGCGACCCCGGATTGTGAATAACTTCGCTGCAAGCGC
>JBAUZZ010000079.1:0-3162 GCA_049585495.1 Chthoniobacterales bacterium
ATATGGCGAGAAGGGACTGCTGCTCTGGCCGCAAAGCTGGGGAGATTCGCTTCTTTCTTCGAAGCCAGGTTCTCTTCTTCGGTTTCTTGTCTTTGGTCCCCCCACCCCGATTGACGCCGGCTTCTTCCTGTCGTCGCGCAGCGCTCTGCGCTGCCTTGGCTCAGTCCGACTCAGCGAGTCCGGATTCCACCGTGTCGCGCTGAAATGCGGTATATGATCTGAATGGATCCTTCGACCAACACCCGGTCATTAGGCCTACCGCGAATTTTCCGGCCCAGATATGGAAAGGACACCAAAGGCTCCGCACGCGAAAGTAGCGTTCTCGCCATTCTGTCAGCTGCCAGGGGATTCTCTTTTTCGATGTAGGCGACAACGTCCCGAAGATCTCGCCAGACCTGAGAGCTTACTTGGAAACGGTACGCCGTTGAGCAAGCATCCCACGCACTTCCCCCGCGGTGAAAGACGGCTTTGTTTCGATGGAGCGTATTGCTTCATCGAAGACCGCCAATGCTTCTTTGCTGAGCTCAATTTCCGCATCCGTGTCTGACGCCTCAATGTGGCGAAAGATTTCAGCACGCTCTTCCAGTGTCAGCTTGGGTAGTTCTTCCAAGATTTCCGCTAAGCTCATTGGTCAACAGCATACGAGTAGCTTGGGACAGCGTCTAGGCGCCGTAATTTTCTTCCGGAATGTCGACTCGCTCGATTTCCCCTGCCATTTCCATGTCAAATGTCCGATCATAACCTTTCGTTGTTGAGAGATTTGCGTGGTTAGCGAGGCGCGCTGCGTCCTCCAGCGATCCGCCGTTCATTCGGAAAAAGGTGATGCCCGTGGCGCGGAATGAATGGCAGCCGATGCGTTTTTTGATCCCTAGCTTGCGGGTTAGTCTTCGTATCAGCTTATAGATACTTCTCCGATTCAATTTCTGAAGCGTTAGGGATTCGCGATCGCGCTCAAAGGCGCTGAAGAGCGGAGCATCTAGTTGATCGATTAGACCGCTTCTGACAAGCCAATCATCTAGAGCGGACCTTGCCCTGGGATGAACGGGTAGGTCATGGTATTTACCTCCCTTCTCACGAAACCGTAACCAGCGTCGATTGTCCTTCAGATAATAGTCACGAACTCTCAGGTTAATAACGGCACTGATTCGAGGGCAATGATGAAACAAAACGCGTGCAAGAGCGAGATTCCGCTGATTCTGCAGCGTGTAGTTATTGAGAGACTGAAAGAATCTTTTCGCCTCTTCTGGTTCGAAAGTCGCCGTTCTGCTCTTCGGATCGTTGAATTTTTCGGCTTTAACGCGAGCGGCCGGATTGAACTCGAGGATTTGCTTCTCGACGAGAATATCGAAAAGTTTGCGGACCGCCGCCAAGTGCTGACGAACAGTTCGTTCGCTTCCAAGGTGAGATTCAACCCAAGCTCCGACGTGTCTCTCCCGCACAAATTCGAGCTGTAGGCCGTGTGTTTTACACCAGCGGATGAAGTTTTCCCATGCGTAAAGATAAGCCGTCCGCGTGTTAACGTTGCGCATTCGGCCGGCAAAAAGATCTTTCAGGGCATCAGTCCCTTTCTGGACATGATGTACGCCCAGCGGCAACGTTGGCAGACCAAGCTTCACTAGTTATTCGTAGAATCATAACATGTTAGCGTCATCGGAAGCTAGAGTGCCGTCTCTGCCGACGCAATTTTTTGCAGCTCCGGAGTCGCCGATGGACCAGTGACGGAGAAATCAAAGAGGGGCCATCGGGGAAATCGCAGTGATCTAGGTGCTGTTGCGCTGCCGTTGCGTAACCCGGTGACCCTGTCTGTGCGGCGACGTAGGAGTCGGCAGAATAAGCGAAGCGCAATGTCGTCCGGTTTGAGTCCGCTCGGCGGACCGCTCATATTGACGATTTCTGTTTTCTCTGTAATCATCTAAAACTTCTTTCAAAAGCGTATTCTACAAGCGGTTGAACGTGAAAGGCTTAGAATCTTTATGATCCGCGAAGCAGGCGGACTTCTCCCGCTAACGCGCTGAATTCGCCCGCCGATCGCTTCATCACTCCCGTGAACGTCGTGGATTCTCCCGTGAAACTAGGCAATTTTTCCCGATGACTCGCTTGAACCCGCGAAAAGTCGCAAACCCGCTGATGGGATGTAAACCGCTGAATTGGCGGACAATTTCCGCGGAAGGTCTAAAAAAGACACCTTTAGGCGGCTCGTATCGCCATCCCGACGAACAGGCGGATTTGATACTGCGCCGCTGATCAGCAGCCCGAGATCCTCTAAAAAGGCGGACAACTATCCGTAAAATTAGTGGACAACAGGAGAATCCGCGAATTGAGCGGACGACAGGACAAGAACTCAACCATCTACCGCTAATTAGGCGGATAGGTTTGCGGACCCGTCAACGAGGCGGACAATTCTACCTTCGCCCAGGTCCTTCGAAGCAGGCGCACATACGCGTGATTGTTGCCCAGAGCCTTTAATTAGGCGGACAAAGATTCACTAAATTCGCATCGACCCTCTGAACAGGCGGGCAACGACCCGTAATCCTCTAAATAGGCGGACCGAATGAACTGCCGACCGGGACGATAGTAACCCGGATTGTGTCCCATATCCCATGAGACGCGAACATGTTGGCTAGGTGACCATTGTTGCTGACCTCTCTTCGGATCGAAACGCCCGCAAGAACTCGGTTGCATGCTCTAACTTAGCTGCGGCTTTCGGGTTTGTTTCAGCCGCACGGTCAAGCTGTTTTGACTCCTGAGAAAAACGGTCCAAAGCGGCGAGTAAACGCTCATCCAGGGCCGTCGCGAAATATCTCTCGATCGCGTTGATGCCTTTCCTCTCCAGGACCTTCGCAGCCACTTCAGAGAGGAAATTCCTGAAATCCTTCTCCGCCACAATGATGTTAAGATCTAAGAGTCGGGAAGCGGCGTTCTTGACGGCGCGCGCAATGGCTTGCCGCTGTTGGAGACTAGCGCCCAACTCGTCCGGTACAAGGGTTTCGATCACGGCTTGGACAGCTGGATGTTCCGGATTTTCCAGTCTCGTTCTAACGTTGGACAGTAGGCTGAACGCCTTGTTACCATTTGGTAAACTAAGTTCGTCATCCATCGCTGGGAATGCCTCCTGGCCGTTGATTTCGAAGATGAGAGCATCCTCGTTGCTTAGATCATAGG
>JBAUZZ010000080.1:0-3390 GCA_049585495.1 Chthoniobacterales bacterium
CCTCGTCGGTTTCAAGCGGTCCATTGAATTTCCATCCTTTGTCCGTGGGATAGAAATAGTGAGGCGAGATGAAGACCTCAAAGTCAAACCCTTTGGCAGCCTTGAAGATCAGCTCCATGTTCTCAATGGTGTTGTTCTCTTGAAGGCTTTCGCGGACGAGAGGCCAAGCGAGGCCCTTCTCGCTCAAGACGTCGTTCTGCGGATCAATGAATACAACCGCAGTATCTTCTGGGTGAATTTGCATAGTGATTTTCTTCTTAAGTTTTCGGCAGGATGGGACGGCTTAAACTGGTGCCGCCCCCGATCGGAAAGGATCAGGCTGCCAGTTTGTGTTTCCCGAGAAATTCTTCGATTCGGCTCGCGATTTCTTCGCCGTGGGTTTCGAGCGCGAAGTGGCCCGTGTCCAGCAAATGAGTCTCAACATCCTTCAGATCGCGTGGATAGGGTGCTGCGCCCTCTGGTGGAAAGATGAAGTCGTTCTTACCCCAGACGATCAAAGTCGGCGGTTGATACTGCCTGAAGAAGGCTTGGAACTCCGGATAGAGTGGAACGTTAGTCCCATAGCTGAGGAACAGATCTAGCTGAATGTCGGCATTCCCGGGCCGATCCAACCCAACTTGATCCAATGTCCAGGTTGTCGGATCCAATAGCTCGCGGTCGGCTACGCCGTTTTCATACTGCCATCGTGTCGACTTCGGATCGACCAGAAAGCGGATGGTCTCTCGATTTTCAGGCGTTGGATCCTTCCAGTATTTCTTAATCGGGTCCCAAAACTCCAGCAGGCCCTCGTCGTACGCGTTGCCATTCTGCACAATGAGCGCTTGCACTCGATCGGGATGGCGCAACGCTAGGCGGTAACCCACCGGCGCGCCGTAGTCCATCACGTAAAGCGTGTAGCTGCTGAGTCGAAGCTTATCTACCAATTGCTCCACCACGTTAGTTAGGTTCTCGAAAGTGTAGGCGAAATCCTTGTGGCTCGGCATGCTGCTGAAGCCGAAGCCGGGATAGTCAGGCGCCACGACGTGGAAGGACGTGGCAAGACGCGGGATCAAATTCCGGAACATGTTCGAGGAAGTCGGGAATCCATGCAAAAGCAGGATGGTGGGAGCGGTTTCGGGACCGGCTTCGCGATAGACGATATCCAGTTCTTTAACACGAATAGTTCTGTAGCGGACTGGATTCTGTTTGGGGACGAATACGCTTTCGGTTGTCATTTTGTTAGTGGGTGGTGATTAGAGGGACTCTTGTAAGTCGAAATCATCGCTTGAGACGCCACCATTGGGGTTCCGCGAGCGGCAAGTTGGGCTTCCAACTCAGCGATGCGGGCTTTCAGCGGCGCGGTAAAATTTTCCACCTGTGCGGCAGTGAAGCGTGGAGTGATGTATTGCGGGCAGTTCCAGTCGTAGGAGATGACCTGGATGAGGAAAAAGCGCTCCACCTTTTTTCGAAGCGGCTCGGCACCGAGCTGATCTGCTAGCTCCGGATGCTTGCGCGCGTCGAGCACACGCGCATGCCCGAGTAGCTTGAGTCGGGTGCGATGCGGGTAATCCATCATGAAAATGGAGACTCTGTCGTTGATGCCCAGATTTCCCGTGCTGAGAAGCTGGCAGTTGCCTTTGAAATCCGCGAAGCCGATCAGATTAGGTCCCAGCACCTTGACGAATCCAACTGGGCCTCCGCGATGTTGTACGTATGGCCAGCACGTCTCGCTTATGGTCGCCATGTAGAAGCTGTCGCGGGACGTAATGAAGCTAACCTCTTCAAGGGTGAGTGCGTCGGTCTCGGGCGCGTTTTCGACAACTTGGTGCTTTCCGAAGTATTTGTCCTGCGCACGCTGCACCGCCGGCGTGAGGACGATCTGCATGTATTTCTTGGCCATTGCGGCGCCTATCTTTCAGGGGAGCGATTTGCAGTGGCCAGCGTTGAGCGTGGTTTCTACCGTTTAGCTGTGTTTCTGACCTCTATTACATTGCGCGTCCGCGGCGTTACTTTTTCAGGAAGGCGAGCAGGTCTGCATTAATGGTATCGGCCTCAGTCGTGGGCATCCCATGCGGAAAGCCCTTGTAGGTTTTCAATATGCCATTCTTCAGCAGCTTCGCCGAGAGCGGTCCCGAATCGGCATAAGGCACGATCTGGTCGTCATCGCCATGCATCACCAGGACCGGAACGCTGATCTTCTCCAGGTCTTCCGTGAAGTCCGTCTGGGAGAAAGCGACGATGCCATCATAATGCGCCTTGGCGCCTCCCATCATACCTTGGCGCCACCAATTCCAGATCACCTCCTGAGATGGTTTCGCACCAGGCCGGTTTATAACCATAGAATGGTCCAGCCGGCAGATCGTAATAGAACTGGGCTCGGTTGGCCGCCAGTTGGGCCTGAAGCCCATCAAAAACCTCTTTGGGCAGACCGCCAGGATTAGCCGCAGTCTTTACCATCAGTGGTGGCACCGAGCTGATGAGCACCGCTTTTGACACTCGGCTTTCTCCGTGGCGCGCGAGGTAGTGCGCCACTTCGCCGCCGCCCGTCGAGGGGCCGACATGCACCGCATCTTTGAGGTCAAGATGCGCGGTCAGCGCCGCTAGGTCGTCGGCGTAATGATCCATGTCATGGCCGCCGTCGGTTTGGGTCGAGCGGCCATGGCCGCGCCGGTCGTGGGCAATCACACGGAAGCCCTTGTTGAGAAAGAACAGCATCTGCGTGTCCCAATCATCGGCGGATAGCGGCCAGCCGTGGGAAAACACGATTGGCCGTCCTTTTCCCCAATCCTTATAGTAAATTTGCGTGCCGTCTTTGGTTGTGATGGTGCTCATAGTTAGGAGAATGGTACGATGTTCATCTGCACGGATTAAAAAAGCGGACGAGCCAGAAGTGAAGCTCGCCTAATGATGTTGTCTAACCCTTAAGACGTAGACTAATTAAGTCGTCGAATTCCGGACTAAAGCCCTATATCCATAAGGTCGAGTTACAGTTGCTTTTCTGTATGTCCGCATCTCTAACTCTTTGATCGGGATACTCTGGCGTTTGGCTGTTCACGCTGGTTCTAATCATGGTTTCTGGAGAGCGTCCGCCTCTAGCCGGGAAAGCTTCTGATCAGGAAGTGATATCGAACCTCCCTTGTTTTGGTTTTGATCGACTTTTCACGAAGGTAAGTAGGTCTTCGTTCACCTGACTCTTCGATGTCGAGATAATGGCGTGAGGTGCTCCTGGGTACACCTTGAGAGTCGCATTCGGGATGAGCTTGGCCGAGCGATGGGCATTCTCAATGGGAACTATCTGGTCAACGTCTCCGTGCAGAATCAGCGTGGGGACGTCGATTAGTTTGAGGTCCTCGGTCATATCGGTCTCTGAGAACGCCTTGATGGCAAAGTACGCGGCGGGAAAGCCGGTTA
>JBAUZZ010000081.1:0-5718 GCA_049585495.1 Chthoniobacterales bacterium
GGCCACATAACTCCTCGGTAATGGCCTTGACCTTGCGGGTGCTAACCCCCTGAACGTACATTTCCACCAGTGCTGCTACCAAGGCCTTTTCGCTCCGTTGGTAGCGCTCGAAAAGCTGCGTACAAAACCGCCCCTGCCGATCTTGCGGGACCCGTAGTTCCAGCGTCCCAACTCGAGTCACTAAGCTGCGCACATAGTAGCCGCTGCGATAGCCCAATCGTGCCTCGGTTCGTTCCCCTTTTTGGGCCCCCAGCGCTTCATTCATCTCGGCCTCCAATACCTCCTGCACCACCGATCTAACCAACGGCCGCAGGAATTCTGCATCCTCGGCCATCAGCTCTTTGATCTCTTTCAGTGTCGGCGTAATCTTCTTTCGGGTCGTGGTTCGCTTCATCGTTGGTTGTTTGGTTGACTTCCAACCGCTTACCATGACCCGTTTTCTTTTTGCAGACCCTTCTGCACACTATCCCTGGGCGTTCCTTTCGGTGTCGCCCAGCGACCTTTGACGAAAGGAGTTGATCCTTCCGCCCCCTGCGGTGACACGGATGTTACCGGCGATGCAAGGACATCAGGTCGTTGGGCGACAAATCGTCCGATGCTTGGAAGGAGCGAATGCAGACGTACAACGTAACCACAGCTCCGGCCCCATGCGCCAATCCAGCAGGGCCAGGTCAGCTACGCTAGTTCACCCAGCTTGCCAAGGGTTCCTCGTCCCGACGCAGCCTTCCGAATCACCAGCAGACGTTTAGATCCTTGTAGTCGCAGCGCAAGCAAGAGCTACTGCTTCAATCCGAGGCAGTGGTATGCCCGTGCTGAGCAATCCCACCAACACATCTAAACCTACAAGGAATTAGTCTATTTTCTAATAAGTTAGGAAGCGTTGGTTGGGTTGGTTGGGCGATGGGCTGGGCACGCTGATGTTGGAGGAGTTCCGGGTTCTGCTGCGTCTGGATCTTACAAGTGGAGGTCGGTGATGCACCGTTAGATGACCGACGAATCTAGGTCCGTTGGTCTTCCGTCTCTCAGACCTTCGGCCCTGTGAACCTTCGGTATTTTGGGCCTGACGGACCATAGGACCGTGGAACCTGAGGATCTTTGCTGCAAAGGCTTTCCGGTCCATAATTCTCTTGTCCTTTGGTATCGATCTCGCGCAATGTTCAAGCCGGTTCAAAGGCTCCCGCGATTCACCCTGCCGAAAGTCCTAAGGTGGGACTGGTGGGGGTAGTTTCCCACTTCTATCCAAAGAATGGCCCCGGGGTCCCCGCGGACTTCTATATACATATATGTTTTTTTGAAGAAGTACTAAACAAGCCCCACCAGTCCCACCCGGCGCGTGCCTTTCCCGGAGGAGCGACAGGGCCCGCGCCCATTAGCACTGAGCGGGTCAGGTCATGGGCGCAGGCATCGTGCTCAAAACGCAAGCGGTCTTGAGAAAACATTCCGTTTTGTGGTTATCTGAGCGACAACGTGAATGTTAGCAAATATCCAAGCTTCCAATCTATCCGCTAGTACGGACCTCTCCGCCACCCGATCCGAGCCGGCCTGTCCCTCGCGGCTTCCGATCGAGTCACCCCACCCACTCCTCGTATCGGGCTTCCCGTGTTGACGCGTTGTTCCTTTGCTCGCATACCATCACCAATACCCCGGTGCCTTCGATCGATGCTCGCGCTGCTCGCTTCCCGATCCAACTGCGGCCTTCGCCTTTTTTCACAGGTTGGGCGGTGACATTGCCCTTTTCGAGGCTTGCTCAGTGTTCATTCCCATTATGGTCTACTGCTCGCTGATCTGGCCCTGGCCAGACCTTTTTCACCAGAGTGCTTCACCGTCAGTCGTTACCAACTGCAAGCGCTCGGGCTGCAGCAACAGTTGCCGGGTGGGATATCTTCCTCCCACTGGATTCAACGCGGCCTTTTCACGGCGCACGAAAAATTGGGGTTAGATCGTAGAGCAGCAAGTCATACTTGGCGCCGAACAGATCCTGCCAACGCTCGGCCAAAGGTTGTTCCAGCGTCTCTTTGAGTTCGATGGCTTTATCCAGGGCCCCGATAAAGGCGATCCTTGGCCCCAACTGCATCATCGGTGCCCAACACTACAGAGCCTCGCTTTTGGCCCTCTTTCTGCTTCAGCCGAGTTCCCAGGTTATAGACGCAACGGAAACGCTGAGGTCATCTCCGGCGCCGCTGCCGCTAAACGTACCCCAGCCAGCAGCCGAAACGTCCCCGCCACACCAGACCCAGATTTCATACTGGTGGTCTTGATCGACCTGGATTGGCGGCGCATATAACCCGAACGCCGAGTTCGACCCCGTTTGCTCCCCAGTGCCGCTCCACCACGAATCGTCGCTCCACAGGGTCACCTGTTGATCAACGACAGCACCAGTCGGCGCACCCGTCAGGTCATAACTGCCGACATATAGTCCAATCCATCCGTCAGTGTGTGCCGAGTCAAAATTACACCAATCGCCCCAGTCGTCGTTAAAGGCGGGGGAAGACCAGATCTGTAGGCTACCGTTGGCCGGCGGGTAGAAATAGGTGCCAACGGCTGCACGCCCACTCACGCTCGAACTATTGCCACCGAAGTCAGTCCAGATGTTGATGGACATGTTTCCGGAGTTATTGTCGGCGGCCTCCGAGTTCTCGCCCGGGTTTCCGGCGACCGCGCTCCACGTCCATTGATAATCGTAGGGCGGTCCGACGGTTGCGCCGATGGATGCGGTGAAAATACGTTCCTGGACTTTCTCTACGGGGAGACTCTTGACCTTGTGCTCGCGCGCTACCGTTTGGAGACGGCGCATCTCTTTAACGGCTTCGGCGGCCCCTTTATCCTTGCTCACTAGCTCCACGAATGCGGCGCCATACTTTTTTGTCTGTTCCGCGAGTTGCGTCCGCAGGCGAACCCGATCCTTGAACTGGGCGGTCAATCGCTCTTCTAGTCCGGCCATCGATTTTCGAGTAGCCTCGGGGCTAATGAACCGTCCACCATAGAGATCCTTCACTGATATTCCGCGCTCTGGTCTTGCCATATACTTTCTCTTTCTGTTGTCAGTTTCTGCCAAGAAACGGGAGAATCGTTAGTCTGAGGTCACGTCATTGTTATCCACCTCTTTCAGGGCAGGGTAACTGCATTTGCCTATCATCGAACTGGTAGTCATCAGGCTCCCGTCCTGCAAATCTCCCTTTCCAAGCATATTGCAGCTGACATCTCGTTTTATGCGCGACCCGATCGCTTTTTTCTCCGCGTTCAGCAACCCGGACAGCCGCTTGAAAACGGCGTTCTTGCGCCGACTCACCGTCGATTGGTTGATCTTTAACTTTCGCGCAATCTGGGCTTCCGTATTGCCTTCCCAAAACAGAAGCGCAACGAGTTCGCGGTCGGGTTCGGCTAGCGCAGCGACGAGCTCGCGCAATTCCTCGTAGGCGGAAACGGCACCACAGTTGGAGGGAGAGGCAGCGGGAGCGCATTCGACGCAATCCCTACGTATTGCCATGTCACCATCGCTGTCTTCAGGAACGAAGTGCAACGCATAAGTCCATTCTTGCCGATAGCGCGCGAGTGCCCGCGCCATGATCCGCTGATAGATGAAGGCCGCAAACTGGATGCCGCTGGTTGCATCGTAGTCGCATTCAGCTTGCCACGCGGCGATGGCTTCGACGCCCTCGACCTCTTGAAACCAATCGAACCGTGACCAGTTTGGGGGAACGCGCCACGAACGCACCCGCTTAATGCAGGCTAGCAAGAGCCCCGGCAGCGCCTCTTGCCTAGGCGTGATTTTTTCTAGTGGGAGTTCGCGTGCGGCTGGATGCAAGGCAACTGGTTCGGGTGACGCGTTCATGATTTACGGCATCAATCGGAACTGGATGCGCCTGAGCAGTCTAGCTCAAAAAGCAGGTTCTTCTCGATCGATATGCCGACACGTTGCACACCGAGTCGAAATCGTTGGTAATACCTGCACTGGAACCAAACGTGACTAAGTTATTAGCGATGCTGACCTCTTGATGGTTCTTCCTAAACTTGCGTGAGATCGTGAGTACTGACACCACTATTTATATCTCCCATACAATGATCACTTTCTACTACTCACTTCCTTCTGTGCTATTGGGGCAGCACTATCGGGGCGTCCGGCCAAACTGTTTCACTACCTCGCTTGTAGCTCCCTAGCCTCCGGTAAAGGTATCTACGCGAATGTACCCGCCAGACACAAGCACCCCATTGCTGCAACAACGACGAGCGTTAGCAGCAGTGTGCGGATTGTAGCGCGTTTCTTTGCGAGGATAGCGGGGTGAACAACTGGTTCGACATTCACGCCGTATGGAACCTCTACTGCTCTGTGCTTCTCCCATAGCATTTGTTCCAGAACCGTATCACGGAAGGCACGGTCGAGGTGCACTCCAGCACACAGATGGCGAGTCGTTTTCGCTTTCCCGAAGAGTTACGGAAGGAGCCATGTTCTCTCCTTTTTGATGCAACCGTTCCGATTAACACCGGGGGCGAATCCTTGCAATACTACTATCGGATTACTATCGCCACCGTCTGCGCTGACAAGCATGCCGACACAGAGTTATTTTGAACGGGATATGCTCCGCGACCCGAATGGGTGTTTGAACGCCGGCAGCGCCTCCGTGCTTTCTCCTCGACAGTTTGCGCGTATTGCGCAATCGGTCCAATACTTGCGCCTGCAAAACGACTCTTTCGACATACTCGCTGTGGCGAAGTAAATTTGGATATGCTTTCGGCGGTTTCTATGTCTTGTAGAAAGGCGAGCCGTTGTCTGTGTTCGTCGTCGTTTCAGAACATCGAGTTGTCAGGGTACATGCCAACGGAGATTACCAGCGTGCGCCGTGCTCGCGATTACAAGGTTTGCCACAGACATCAAGGACATCAAGGGCAGTAAGGGTTTTCATGAAAACACTGAAAAATAGGATTTTTGTTCCAATCGCAACGCTTCGTTGTCAGCCTCTTCTTCCTCTTGCTTTCTTGCACATGACTCCAGGTTACGTTGGACTCCGCTGCCGGCATGTACGTGGTCACAAGCACTGCGTCCTGTTCAGCCGTGACCTTGAAATCCAGTTCGGGGATTGGAAGAGATAAAGTCTGTCCTTTGCCGTTCGTGAGAGGACGAGAAACGGACAATCGCCTTCGGTTGGGTGACGCAGGGTTCCTTTCGGCAGCATGAAGACCAAAGCATCAAATGGGAACGGGATCGCCTCGAAGACAATGTCATCGGGAAGCTCAGTCCGGAGCGCCGCAGCCACGATTTCCCGCGAAACATAGGAGGTCGGCACGTCGTAGCGCAGAAGCAGGGCGGCCTGGCCATGCACAGCTGCGAGCGCAGGATTTGGCCTGGTCTGCTGTTCATGGACGCTCACGTAATTCTGCATCGCGGCATTCGCTGATGAGACCGCCAGCACTTTCTGCGGCCAATAGTCGGCTGGCGCGTTGATGTGCCGCGGTGTTAAAGCCCGAAGGATGAGTTAGCGAGGCTATCGTACGCGAATTCATCTTTCGCGCATAATTGCTTCAGCTTCTCGCGACGCTGCTTCCGGCGAAGCATGACCCTCTGTCGCGATTTGTAACGCTGTTCCCAAAGCGCTGAAGAAGCACCCCATCTGAGGGATGTTTGGCATTATTTCGCCCTGATCGACTCCAGCCTTAAGCTCCCGCAGCAGCGCGCTATCTTTCGCCATCAATTGGTAGAGGGAAATCAGCGCTGGAACGCCG
>JBAUZZ010000082.1:0-10421 GCA_049585495.1 Chthoniobacterales bacterium
TGCTTATCTATCGGATGGGCAGCCAGGAGTTCCTACTCCACACGGGCTGGACGGCGTGTCCGAGCGGCCCGAGCGGCACGACCTGGTCGTCCCCAAGCAGGACAACGTTAGTTTCGCGACTCTGCCGGTTCTTAAGGAATCTTTGCGTCCAGTCAGCCGTCCGGATCCTTCCGAAGAGAAGCCTGAGCCCGAGATCCCGGCCGAAATCCTTGCACGTCACCGGGCCTAGATGCCGGAGATGGCGCGGGAAGATGAGGCGCGTGAAGCGGGGCAAGGCAGAGTTCGAAAGACTAGTTCTTTAGTCGCGGCAATCACCTACAGTTAAAAATCGCTCCGAGCCTCCGAAAAGTGCATAAGAAATGCATAAGCAGCCAAACTATACGGCTGATGTTCTAGATATAAGTAGCCGTATATAAGGATATTATCCCTGATATCATTGATCGTTGTGCTGATGATGCTGATCTATCCGGCAATCGTATTGACCGCTGCGCTAGGGGTGGTTTGGCTACTAATCACCCGGGTTGTCCCACAGTTCATTCACGTTCTTCGTGAAATGAATGTGGCATTGCCGCTCCCGACCAGAATCCTCCTGGTTCTGTCGCACTTCGTAAGCAGCTATCCACTAGTTCTGCTCGGGGGAAGTGTGGCTGTAGTATTGGCGTTCCTCCGATTGCCATCTTTCGTTCGCGCCACTCCGGTTCTTCACGGCGTGGCGCTGCGACTGCCGGGAATCGGAAAACTTTTACGGCTGCTACTGCGAGCCAATTTCTGTCGAACTTTCGCTCAACTGAAACATGCCAGGGCTCGAACGATTCAGACATTGATTCTTTGCCGGGATCTCAGCTGGAACTATCAGTATCGGTCGGCAGTCGCTCGCGCGCTTGTACGCGTTCAACGCGGGGAACTGCTATCGACTGCTCTCGTCGACGAGATAGACATTTTTGGCGAGCATGTTGTGAACGGCTTAAGTTTTATGGAAGCTTCCGGTAGCGATAGTGAGGGCATGTTTCGGCTCACGAACCTCTTGGAACGACAACTGGATAGTTACCTGGGAGCGCTTCGCCAGATCCTGGACCCGGTTCTGATCCTTTTTCTGGGAGCAATCGTTGGGGGGATCGTGTTCGCAACATTTCTCCCTGCCGTCGAAATTCTGCGAAATATATAATAAAAATAAAAAGAGTTGCATAGATAAATAGAAATTATTACTGGGATCGATGATGTTGAAGTGCTCGGTCGTTCATTACCTGCGGAACTTTCCCTGGTGCTATTACCTCGCAGGAGGGCTGCTCAGATCGGAAGAGCCCGTCGTTTCGCTGTTTTTGTCACCGGATGTATCTGCTGCGCTGATCTCGCGCCGTCGACAACACGTCGGCTTCGAAATGGAGATTGCCAGCTTGCCGGATGCGCCGCCTCTCCTGGGACCTGGAACTCCCCGGGGAACGGCCAACCGGAGTTTCAGCACGAAGCTGCTTTCTCGGTATCGGGCAAACGGCGCTCCGCAGTTTTGGTTCCTGCCAGACCTAGGCCTGAACGATCTGTACTGCAACATGCACAGCACGGCGAAGCTTCGGGAGACTGATGTCGAAAGCCTATTGGAAAGCTTACACGAAGAACCTCGGCAGGTTATCGGGGCGTGGGAAGATTCTCGCTCATTCCGCTGGTGTGCTCTCAGCCCCGAGCTCAAGCTTCCAGCGGGAAAATTGAAGGGAAAAATACCACAGATTATGATCCTTGGTGTCCCCGGAGAATATTGCGAGCAGATCGAGGATTGGGTGGAAGCGCAGCAAGGTACACTTCTTGGCATTGTGCCCGTCCAGGTGGCCTTCCTAAGATGGTGCATTCAGATGATCCCGGTAGGGCGAAGGACCATTTTTGTCATGATGCTCCTGGCGCATTCGGTTGTCTTGGCCGTCATTCAAAATCAGGAAATTTTGCTTCTCCGCCAATACGACGAAGAAGCGAGCCTCGTCTGCCGCGAGATTCTGCCTCTGGCGGAGGAACTCAAGGTAACGGATCCGGAAGTTTACGTCTGGAGCCCTAAATCAGTTCCGGAAGATCTCGCGTCCCGACTGCGGGGAACTGAACTAGCCGGTGACGCCCTCCGGCAAATCAGTGGGTCGCCGGTTACTTACCGAAAGGGTGACGGTTCCACCGCGGAAACCGATGCTCAAGTTCCGCATTTGCTGAATTGGATGAGTCACGAGTTCGTATGAAATTTCTCTTTGTCTCGCCGGAACAAGTAATTCGTCAGAGATATCGACGCGGCTTGGTTTTCCGACTGGCGGCTGTGTTAGTTTTTCTGGGACTAATCGCGCAAGTGCCCATCTTCGTATTCGGCGTCCTGGCCTGGACGGGCTTTTCGACGGAATCTAAGCGGCAGAAGGTTTTGTTAGAGAGGGTCGAAAGCTTGCGTGAGCAGAATAGTCCGCTCAACGAGGTTCGCCAGGATTTGAGTCAAATTCTGCAGTGGGAACCAATCTTTCGGAGTCGGATCCCGGTGAGCGCGCTATTGAGTGCTATCGAAAATTCCATTCCCGCCAATGCGGTATTGGATTCGATTTCGATCGAGTCAGATCAATACGACAAAACGCCGGTTCCCGGGGGAATTTACCGGGTGCCGATCAACTATCGAGTCGTGATCCAGGGCCTCGAAAAGATTGGAGTGGACGACACCGCGCAATTGTTCGCGGACGCGCTACAAAAGCGGCTTCCGTCGGCAAGTGAACTTGTTCGTTCGGAACGTCTGCAAAAACGTTCAGACGATCTGATTCCCTTTCTTCTAGAATACTCCGTCAAACCAACGGGGAACTATTTCGGATTAGGACTGAAGAAAATCGCGGAGCCAGATTCGCTGTAAGGGACTCACGATGAAAAATTCTTCGCTGGATGAGCTGATCTGGTTCGTCGGATTGATCGTTCTTCAGGTTTTTGGCATCATCGGGATTGAGGTTTACTTGCTGGGAGGTGGCCAGAAATCCGTAGATGAGCTTGCCTTCAAGAATCGAATCCAGGAGCAAGCGAATAATCGGCTCGAGGCGGAGATCCGCGGTCTGAAGATCAGCCAGTCGAAAATTAAAGCGCTGTTTTCTCGGCTTAATGATGCCGTCTACAGCCCGCAGGCGATTGATCGGACCCCGGGTCAAGCCCCCGGTAAGTTTCGTCCGCAATCGGCGAGGCAGCTCGACGAGCCGCCCCCAGCGATCAAACAGTTGACCGAGGCTGGCATCCTAGCGCGCCAAGAGAGAGTCCCTATCGGCGAATCGGCCGTAGCCTACGAAGCTGGATGTTCCAGGCTGGAATTACATCGGTTAATTCCGTTGTTGGCTGAACAGGAAAACTCCAATGCCTTTCTCTTCCTTGATCGAGTTTACCTGAGTAGACCGGTGTCGGTCCCGCCATTTTCGATCGATCCGACCTATTTGGATATGCGACTAACACTTCGCATACTTTTGGCCAGATGAAGACGGTAATTTGGATAGCTGCCGCTTCCTTAGTGGGTTGCTTCAGCGTGTTTTCTCAAGGAGTTGAAATTCCTCGGCTGCCGGAGTTGTACGTGTTCCGATATGAGCCGAGCAGGCGAGACCCATTTATCGGCCCGCTCGCGCGACGAACGATCGTGACAGGCGAATCGAATCTCGAAGGGGCTGTTTCCCTAAACGTTGTCCAACAATACCTCCAGACAATCGCGGCCGCGATTCGCCAGGAACTCTTTATCGGTGGCCTGAGCACCGGCGATGAGCACACGCGAGCCATTGTGTTGATCAACGGAGTCACGTTTGCCGAGGGAGATAAAATTCCGCTCCCGATCCAGCCTGAGCAACTTGTCCAATTGCGTGAGCTTGCGCGGACTTACGGTCTACCCCTCGAGGCAAGCCAATCCCAACACGGTACGATCTTTGTCGCAGTCGGAGCAGTTAGGGCCAATGGGGTTTCGATCGTTCTGCCCGGCTTCAAAGGCGCGCTCTGCGAATTGCCCTACGCGGGAGATAACATCCCCGAGAAAATCAAACTCGAGCGGAAGCATGCCTCACCCTAACATGATCAAGCGACTTCTTCTTGTCTTCTTCCTGCCCGGCTTAGCCTTAGCGCAGTCCGAATCCGCACCGTCTCCGGCCATAGCGCCGGAAAATCCGCCACAACCAGTTCTACCAGCCGGCCAGGAAAACCGACCTTCGGACACGGTTGTCGACGAGATTGAGAGACTCCTACAGGAGCGCGAGAATGCGCAAGCCGCGGCTGCGTCTCAAATGCCGCCAAACCAGCCGCGGACCCACCGCTACACGAATCAGCCTATTTCACGAGTGCTACGAATTCTCGCCGAGCAAGCGGGCGTAAACTATATCGAACCGAACTTCCCCTCCGAGGAGCGAATCTCAGTAACGCTGACAAATCTGACTCCGCTTCAAGCATTCTATGAAATCGCTGAAACGCGCGGGTTTGAAGTTGTTACAGACGGGGCGAAGTACACCTTGCGTCGGTCGGACATCGAATCTCCTAGTTTCTATGTAACGAAGCGCTACACCATTAAGAATCAGCCGGCGGAGTTCCTCTTGCAGTCGATCGCCAATTTTCTCGGAATCAAGCCAAATCCTGCGGCGGACAATTTTCCGGGTTACCCTAGGCCGACGATTTCTAAGGTTACGCAGGATGCCCTCGCCTCCTATGGGGGGACAGGAAGCGACCAGAGCCAGCCCCGCTACCAGCCCGGTCTTCCATTTGATGCGCCATTGTCCACCGGCGGCTTTGCTAAGGCAGACCAGAACGCAATTTTTGTGGAGCGCAGCAGCAACGCGCTCGTAGTCCGTGCCACGCCGGACGAACACGAACTTGTCGCGGCGGAAATCGAGCGGCTAGACAAACGAGAACAGCAAATCCTGATCAAGACCTACGTAGTCGAAGTCGAGGACAGTAACTCTAGAGGTGGCGGGGTTGACTGGAGCCAGGCACTTGGTCTCCAACCAGGCCAAGGAGCAACATTTTCGCTTCAGGGTAATCCAACGAATCCAACCAGCGATATTCTTGGCAAGCTCACACCCGGCTCTTTTTTTTCCAATGGGTTAATCCTCGATGTGTCAAACGTAAAAGTTGTTTTGCAGGCACTCGAGGCAAGAGGACAAATGCGAGCCAACAACTCCCCGATGACGGTGGCAAAGAGCGGGATGCCGGTGACCATCCGCTCTGACACGAAGCAGACCATCTTCCTGCAGACCCCTGGTACGCAACTCTACGGACCAAGCACGACGCCTTACACGTTTACGACCGGGCTTACAATCGACATCGTCGCGCGAATTTTGGACGGAAATCTCGTGGATATGAACCTGAACCCTGCGCTTTCGACTATCGCCGGGTCGAGCCCGGCTCAGCCGGGTACGAACACCCAAATTCCGATAATCTCGACGAGAAGCACAACGGCGAATATTACCGTTCGCAGCGGTCAGGCGGCAGTAATCGGCGGGATCCTGCAAGATAGTGCCCAGTTCAATCAGAATGGTGTGCCGGGAATTTCAAAGATACCGGTGCTCGGCTATCTTTTTAAAACTAAGTCCAAGACTAACGAACGCACGAATCTTATCGTAATCGTGTCTCCTACCATCGTCCCGGCAGCCGCGGAGCGTCAAGATCGCCTCGGTCAAAGTGAGCGTGAAATACTTAGCGACTCGTCCGATTTACCTGGCGAGCCGCCACCGCTTCCGCTTGGCACCTCAGGTAAGCAGGTTCGAATGATTTCGAAGTCGAAGAGGCATGAATGAACTCGAGTAAGTCATCCGGGTTCTCCTTGATCGAAGTCCTGGCCGCTTTGGCCGTGTTCTCCGTCGCCGCCCTCGGGGTGACGGCCGCGTGGAGGCTCGCCGACTACAAGGCCCTAGTCGCTCGACTCGATCATCGGGCTGGCCGAATTCTGCGCGAATACTATGAACTCGGGACATTCGCCCCAGAAAATGCGCAACCCTTTGGGATAAGCCCATCCTCAAATCACCAAGCGGGTAATGACCCTCTATCTGGTTACTTGTATCATCCACGTCGGGACCGAGACTCCGAGAGCAATGACGCCTCTTCGTTTGATCACAGCGTGCCTTACATAGTTTCGCTGAGTCCGGACGGTAAGAAGTTAACACTTAGTTATCAATTGCCATACCCGGTCAGGACCGTGCCGCAAACGATTAAGAAAACTGTTAGCTTGGTAAAATGAAGTCTGCGCAAGTGATACCCCGAAAACGAGGGAACGGCGCATTTACTCTGATTGAGTTAGTCGCTGCAATCGTTTCAGGTGTCGTCGTGTTAGGAGCAGCGACAGGTTTTATGATCACCGCCTTTGCCAGACAAAAGGTGGTTCTGGATGCGGTCCAACTGGAAGCAAGTCATGATACGCTGGCGAACATTCTCTCTTCGACGATTAAGACAGCGAATGGGTTCCAAATCTTTGTGGACCGAAAGGCATTTGAAGCCGGTCGATATGGTCCAGGCGTCCCCCTTGGTAATTTTCTGTCCTGCTGGCGGGAAGACGCTAACGGACAACACGTGGAGAGCGATTTCGAGTTTGTTAAAGGCCAAATTGTTTACACGCTGCTGGTCGGCGCAAGCCTGACTACGAAGACCTACTATTCCGTTGAGCCCGGTAACGGCTCAACGGTATTCAACATGAAGCTTGGTCTGGTGCAGGCCGCATGGAACGTGGTCACGTCGATAGATCTCGTTCCCTATCGGGTGTATGCGATGCCGCTCGACATGAGATAAGCCAGTAAGGGCTAGCATGAGAGTGCGGAAATGCTCCGAACGAGGCTCGATTATGGTGGTGGCAATCGTCGCCGTGGGTATCGCGTCGATGATCGCAGTTTCCTACCTTCTCTTTGCGAACGATCGCCGCGAGCGGGCGGGCCGACTCGTCGACCAGGAAGCCAAGGAAATAGCGTTGGAAGGAGAGATACTTCAGGCGAAAGCGATGATTCAGAACGCGGTGCTGCAGTACGGGAGCCTGGAGCTCCCCGAAGTTCAGAAATCGCAACTCGATGATCATAGTACGATCTCGTTGAAACTTACTGTCGATGGATCTTCTGCGGCTACTGTTCGAATTCCTGCCCTCGCCTCCTGGCAAAGTGAGGCCGCGAGCTTCAACGCGACTTTGCTGGAAAATGTCAGCGATCCATTTTCCGGCGCGCGGGCTCAGATTACAAGAGTGGCCGTAGACGCCCAACTGGCTGACAACGTGCTGGCGAGCGGTCGAATAACGAACAAACGCGTCACAGCCTCCCCGAAGATCGATATTCGCCAAATCCCGGTTTCTGAATTCACGGTGTATTCTGCCGGGAGCGCACTTGAAGTTAATTATGATACTTTCCCTGACAATCTCGGACGTGTTTTTGCCGAAGGAAATATTACTGTGAATGGCAGCGTCTCGTCCTATTATCCTCTGGTAAGCGGCCAGAATGTTGATACAGGAGACACCGGAGTCCTAACATTCGCGGGTCAGGCCAAAAGTGACGTCTACCTCCAGCTTTCCTCGGGCAGCAGCACCGGCCAGGCTGCCTGGATCAATGATGCGAGGACGAAGTATGATTCGCAAATCATTACTCCGGCTATCTTACCAGTCGACACAGCGCCGGCCTTCGGTGTCTACCAAGGCACGGACGGCGCCGTGACCGCTCAGGGCGGCGAGATCAACCTCGATACCTTGCGGCGAGCTTGTACTCTCGAGATTCGAGCAGTCCGGCAGACGCCGCCAACCCGGCATCAATATTCAATCATCGCCAGGTGGGTTCAAACCAATGGGCCTGCGACGGTTTTCGTCTGTAAATCTGTCTCGCCTGCGCGATCCGCCAGCTCAGGTCAAGGCGAAGCGCAGAGTGGTTCAGTCAGAGGTCGGATGCGACTCGAACCGCCAGTACCGAACTTTGTTGTTGGCACAGGTGCCGCAGGCGCCGTCCTTTTGGGGATTAATTATGCTACACTCTCGGCAAGACTTTCCCTGAGCTCTATTTACCTCGAAGTCGATGACGGGACGGGACGGCCGGACTCAGCAGCTGTCGTAGTTGTCCGCAGCGCTGAAGCACTTGGCAAAAACCTCTCGATCGTGACTCCCCACCGCATCGCAATCGAGGGTAACTTTAATGTTGGTTCCATGGGGACATTCGCGGCGTCGTTGATAACGCCGCAAGATATCCAAGCTTTCGCGGCGGGCTACTTCAATCCTCAACTTGGGCCGGCCAGATAGGCCAACCTCGGCATGAGCGATCTGAAAATCGTTTCCGGGATCCAATCGAAGGGTCTGGCTAGATTAAACTACGCGATTCACTCTCATCTAATCCGCTTGCTCGCGCTGCCCGAGGACGATGAGGAGTTCTCGTTGGCCGCCCAATTTATTGAGGAAGCCAGCGCGCTAGCACCAATCGACGCGTGGCGACAGGACTCGTTTTTTGAGCAGTATTGCCAGCGAGTCGATCTCGATTTGAGCTCGGTCTTTACCAAGCTGTTGCGCGATGTTCCAGGGCCGGGATTTGACCCTACAATTTTGGGATCTTCTCCCGTCGCGGTGCGCATACCGCCAATAATTGTACCACTCCTGCCCTTTGCCTGGCGCGAGAACGAGCTCACGATCGCCTCTTATGTGCCCAGCCTGAATCGGCTGCTACTCAAACACGACTTCCAGTTATTAAATGCGTTTTGGGGCGTTGAACGAATCAATTGCGTATGGAGTGAACCCGCGCATCTGCGCGACACAATTCGGCAAATTGCCGGACGGCTCGACTGTCATCCAGTCTCCGGCAAACAGATTTCGAAACCAGAGAACGGAGGAGTGCCCTGGATCGATCTCGACGGCATTGCGCCATGCGATAAAATCAACCAATGGTTTAGTGCCACGCTGCAACGCCGGTACAGTGCGGTTCCAGTCTATTGTGGGAAACGCCTGTTGACTCTGGCTGTCTCAAATTTTTTCGGGCCGCAGCTCAAGGCGGAAATTGAAGGCGCACTACGCCATCGGTTATTCGTTCAGCAAGTGCTGGCGGATGAAGCCGCTCTGCAGCGGTTCATTTCAGCTTCTGAAAGCCGGGCCATTAACACCAGCGGTATCGTTCAGACGATGGTGTCAGTGGATCGACTCGGACCCGGCCCGGAAGCGTTAGAAGTAATTCAGGCAGACAAGCTTCACCAGGCTGGTGGAAACAGCCGCCAGGATGAGCAGGCTGTCATCAAGTTCGTGCATTCTATCTTGTACAAAGCTGTCGATATGGGCGCCAGCGATATCATGTTCCAGGAATTCCCCAAAAAGCTTCGCGTCCGTTACAAGGTCGATGGCGACTGGTCCGACGAGAACGGAGAGTTTCCTGGACAGATAGCTAAGCAGGTAATCTCGCGGATTAAGGTGATCTCCGGTCTCGAGATTCAGTATGTTCGGTTGCCACAGGATGGAACTTTTCCAATTAAAATCGGTGATCAACGGTACGACTTTCGAGTGAACACATCCTACCAGGCACAAGGCGAACAGGCCGTGCTCCGGTTGCAGCGCGACCACCGGCACATAAAAACACTGGCCGAACTCGGTGTTCCCGATCGCTACGCCGCGGCGATCGACAATGTCATGAGCGGGGACCACGGTCTCTTGATTCTCTGCGGCCCGACGGGCTCCGGGAAGACCACGACGATTTATAGCATCCTGCATTCGCTTGACGCGGTTAGAAACAATATCCTGACTGCCGAATCGCCGATCGAGATTTTCATCGAAAATATCAGTCAAACACAAATTGACGACAATGGGCCTTACTCCTACGCGATGTGGGCGAGGGGCATGCTGCGACAAGCCCCGGACATTGTCATGATGGGGGAGATTCGCGACGAAGAGAGCGTAGAAGCACTGATGCGTCTGTCTTCCTCCGGACATCGGGCTATTTCCACCTTGCATACCAATTCTGTTTGCGAAGTGCCGAGTCGATTTTTCCTCTTTCAAGCCCATCCATTTATTGTTGCGGACAGCTTGAAGCTGGCGATCTCTCAGCGATTGGTGAAGAAGGTTTGCCCGCGCTGCTACCTGGAAGAGCCGCTCCCGTCCGAAGACCGCCTTTTCCATCTTGGCCTCAATCCGATGTGGCTGGAAGGAGCAACGACACTCCGCCGTGGCAGGAAATGCGATTTTTGTCACCATTCCGGGGTGAGTGGGCGCAAAGCCATCTTTGAAGCGTTAGTCATTGACGATGAAGTCAAGATTGCTATTCAGGAACGTGCCCCCGCGGTGCAGTTGCGCAAGCTGATGGAAGCAAAGGGAGAGTCCAGTTTGTTCGAGAAGGCGGTTCGGGAAGCAGCCAGGGGTGTGATCTCGCTCGAAGAAGCGTGCAAGTTCCGTTAACTCGGCGGACTGAGGGAGGCGCAGTTGATCCGCGAACGATAGGCCAGGGCTGAAAGACGGCGTTTGTCTGGCTGGCACAATGCAC
>JBAUZZ010000083.1:0-8202 GCA_049585495.1 Chthoniobacterales bacterium
AGGCAAGATGCCTATGCTACCTTAAGGCCTGCAAATGAAACCGATATACTTACTGGCGCTGTTCCTCTTCTCGGCGTCCTTGCGAGCACAGCAACCCAGCTCTGACGGGAAAATCATGCTCACCGTCTTCTTACGATACGATCAATCGAAGACATTGGACGAGATCGATGCACACCTTGAAAAAACGGGATTCAGAAAGAATTTCCCGCCCGATGGCGTTGAAATTATCTCCTACAACATTGTCATGGGTGTCGGTCATATCATCACGCTGCGCCTGCCGCCGGAAAAGGTTCGCGAGGTGAACGTCGCCCTCGAGAAAGGCACATGGAGTGCATTCCGTACCGAGTATTATCTCACCTACGACTATCTCCCAATATTCAATGAACTGAAACAGAGGGAGTCCGCCAACCGGCCGAGCCAGCCCTCGCCGTCCGAAGCCGAGCAGAAGTCGAATGAGACAACCCCTTCACCGACACCGAAGAAGAGGAAGACAATCAAGCGCAGCAACGAATAAAGTATCAAAGCATTTCTAAGGCTTGTCGTTCCCGCGACTACGGCCATCCGCCCTACAATAGCCGATTCAACTTGACAAAGCGGTGGCCTCCAAGAATCTTCCACCTCCCTCGCTCTCAGGTCTTGACCTGAGAGCTGAGGACACAATCTATGTCCAGTCAACTTCTCGAGGAAGCTGCCAAAATGATTCCGAACACGGCTATCCTGGTAAACCTTGTCTCCAAACGAGTCCGTCAATTGGGCACTGGGCACAGGCCTCTGGTCGAGATCGGGCCACGGATGTCCTACGCTGATATTGCGCTCAAGGAAATTATCGATGGCAAGTTGGCTTTCGAGCGGCTGAGTGCTGCCCAAGAAGCGGCGTAGCCCGCAAAAATTACGCACCATGAGCCTGCATCGCTCACAAATCCTTAGAGATTTCTGAGCGATGCGGGCCGGTCTTTATGTCTGCCGATATCGCCACCAATCGTCGCGCATTTCACAACTACCAGATCCTGGAAAAGATCGAAGCTGGGATCGAATTGAAGGGCACCGAGGTGAAATCCATCCGGGCTGGCCTGGCAAGTTTGAATAACGCCTTCGCCCGTGTCGAAACCAGCGAGGTTTTTCTGTACGACGCCGACATCCAGCCGTATGAGCGGGCCAGCCACACTCAGCACGATCCGAAACGAAAGCGGAAGCTCTTGCTCCACAAGGCCGAGATCGCACGGCTCTTCCTGGCCAGCGCTGTAAAAGGGCAAACTTTGGTTGCGCTGCGCCTGTATTGGAAGAAGCACCGGGTCAAAATCGAACTCGGAATCGGGCGCGGTAAGTCTACCATCGATAAACGCGAGGACCTGAAAGAGAAAGCGGTTCGGCGTGAAACAGATCGCGCGATTTCCGCCTTTAACAAGCGTAGGCCGGGTTAAGGCAGAGTGTCAGTGGCCAGTGTCAGTATTGAAGCCCCGACGTTCTGGCGCGCGCCGGGAATCTGTAGGGTGCCCGGCTCGGGCTCCGGAAAAGAGCGGCCGGAGACTCGCTCGGGATAGAACCTTTTCTCGCGACCCGCTGCCACGAAGCCCTCGGCTGCCAGTACTCACACTCGCACTCTCACCCGCACCCGCACTCTACCGCCGCGTTCTCGAAGGCAGACTCGCTAACGTTCGTTCAACGACCAATCTCGCCTGGGCTTGTAGCTGTTCGCTGGGTTTTTGGCGATTAAGGCTGGATTTTGTCCACCCGCGCCACAATAGCGCCCGCTGCTTCGGATCGATGATATCGATCACCAGTATCCCCTCCTCCGCGGCTCCTGGGCGTTTGGGATCCTGAAACTTCGAAAGATCTGCCTGAGCTAACTGGTCTGCTGAAAGATCGTATCCATAGTAGTTGTCGAACGTAGTAACGGCTTCGTTATCCTTCAATACGATGTGGTACGCTACCAGAAAGTCCGTTTGGCGCGTCGGGAAAAACCGGTAACCCTTCGCGTTCAGGGCAGCGACGATGTCCTGGCTGATTGCGTTTCTCCAGTAAGCGCGATTCGAGACCGCCTCGGCTGCATCAATTGTGCGATCAGGCAGAAAACGAAAGGTCGTGCGGCCGGCTAAAGTCGCACCAGGCTCGAAATGACTGCCCGAATTGGTGGATGCACAACTGACCAGGAGCATTAGGGCCAGTAATCCAAGCGAGGCGTCAACAATAGTTCGATAAAACGATTTGATCATAAAACTCAGTGGTACTTGGCCGAAGGATCCGGCTTCTCGGCTACATCACGATCTCCGAGCGTGCCTGTCAAGCCTCCGCACAACCGCGCATAGTGTGGTACGGGCGTCCCGCCCGTCAAGACGTGCCGAAGCACGTCCACAGTCGTTTCGGAGAAACGACCCTACCAAATACGGAAGCCCTGGCTAGACTTGGTAGGGTCGGCTCTCCGAGCGGACCGGTGTGCTTAGCGAAAAATGGCTAAATTCCTCATCACGGGCGGGACGCCCGTGCCACACCATTGCCCTCAGGCCGCATCGCCGAGTTCGACTTGCCAGAACGCAGGGTCAACAAACCGCCTCCAGGAGGCATCGTGCTGAGGACCCAGAACGAACGCAGAGAGCGGATGCCACCGCGGTTTTTTGGGCTTGCGCAAAAGCATCATATTAGCTTCCTGCGGCAGGCGATTTCCTTTTTTGGTGTTACACGTCACACAGGAGCAGACCACGTTTTCCCAGGTGGTTTGGCCCCCTCTGTCCCGCGGCAAGACGTGATCGAGATTTAGTTCCCGACGATCAGGCTGTCCGCCGCAATATTGACAGGTATGATTATCGCGCTGAAACACGTTTTGGCGGCTGAATTTCACTTCCTTCTTCGGCAGCCGGTCAAAGCCCCTCAACACGATGATCTTCGGGACACGCACTCGAAAGGATACCGTTGCAATAAACTCACTCCCGGGTTGATGCCGCGAGTAGTGGATCCAGGCCGCAAAATCCAGGGTCATAAAATCGTGCGTCGGGTTCGACGACACAATGTGAGCTAAGCCTTGATAGACCAACGTAAATGCGCGTCTGGCGGTGCAGATGTGAACAGCCTGCCACAGCCGGTTTAACACTAGAACTTGACTATTAAGTAGCGGATTCACGTTGCCAAGATCACGGTTGTCCACCTCAGACCCGGAAAATGCTGGGAGGCTACCACGCCGAAATTATGCTGTCAAAAGCTGTGAATAACGTGTGAGCAAGGGGGAGTGGGGAAGTGGGCGAGAGCAAATTCAGCGGCTTGAGCTTGAGCTTGGACAAACCTAAGCTCCAAAGTTCCGGCGGCTGACCCAGCCGCCCTACACTTGGAGGGCGCTGCTCCGTCAGCGCCGCGATACCGCCCACAGAGAGAAGAACGGCTACGACGGAGCGTAGCCCTACAAGCCAAGTTTGGAAATTGGGATAAATTGAAGCGCTCAAGCTCAGGCCGCTCAAGCCGCCCAGGCCGCTGAATCTGCTCAACCCGCTCTCACCGTTGAGTCAGCCGTCTCCCGCTCTTCCGCCTTCTGCACTTCCTTTTTATGGAGGAAGGCAAACGCCGGAACGATATAGAAAAAGGTCGTCAAAAGGCACCACGAAATACCGACGGCACAGACGGTGCCCAGCCCGCTTAGCGCGGGATTCTGGGCCGGGATCAGAACAGCAAAGCCGGCGATCGCGGTCAGCCCACAGATCGAAAGCGGCTTCAAAACATTGGCCAGGTTTTCTTTGAGGTCTCCTTCCCGGCGGCTGACGATCAGAAATTGAATCCCGTGATCAACCCCGATCGCTAGAACCAAAGGAAAAGCCAGAGCGTTTAAGAGATTGATCGAGACATGAAACAACTTGAGTGATGCTACCAGGCCAAGCATCGAGAGCACCAGAGCCGAAGAGTGCACCAGCCACAAGGAAAGCCGGCGGAATACCAGCCAAAGCAAAATTAGAATGAGCAGAGCAACGCTCGCCGTGAACGAGATAAGTTCGCCTCTTGCCCAGGGAACCAGATCAAACAGAGTAAATGTCCAGCCGGTTACAATTGCTTGGGGATCGATGCTGTGAATCAGAGCGCCAAGTTGTTTCTGATCCTTTTCGGCTTTGATCGGTTGGCTTGGCCTCACAAAGCCCACCGCTTGAGTAGGCTTGTCGGAAAAGTAACGTTCGATAAAAAACCACCAGCTGGACGATTGAGGAAATAACTTCGACCAAGAGGGTAGGCCGTCTTGCAGCTTCTCGGCTTCCAGCCGGTGCAGCAGTTCAAATACGTTCTTAAATGCGTCCAGGTCGAAACCGTTACGCTGCAAGTCTGCCGTAACCGCCGATTCGACTTTGGTAAAGTCGATCGTACGCAGAAATTCCCGGTTCTCCGCAAATCGTCTGGGCGAAAAGGCGAGGGAAAGGGGTGTGCTCACATACTTTAAAACACCATCCTTCTGGGCTTGGTCCAATCGCTTAGTTAGCCGCTCCCAGCGGTCGTGAAATTCCTGCGTGTCTTTTGCATCGACCAGGATGGTCACAGGATCGGACTCCTGTTTTAACTTTTCCCCGATCGTCCGCAGAGCGATCGATGCCTGGCTCTGCTTCGGTTCCAGCGAGCGTGGGTTGGTGTCGAAATTAAGCGGGATAAAAGGCGCCAAAGCAATCGCCGCTGCCGACAGCAGGACGATCAGTGAAAAAGTAAGGACTCGCCACGGCTTGCTGAAGACACCGCTCACGAACTTCTCCGCGCCAATCAGCAGGAAATCCGCGTGGGCCGGTATTTTCACATACCTAAAGAATATGAAAAGAAAGAGGATCGAGAAAAGCCCCGCGAAGCCGACGCCCAACGCCACCAGAGTTCCGAGCTGGGCGAATCCCCCGCTTTGACTAAAATTGAGAGCGAGGAATCCGATCGCAGTCGTCACAACCACATAAAAAATCGCCGCGCCGATGTCGCGCACGGAAACAAAAACCGCGTGCGCATGGCTTGCGCCCGACCGCTTCGCCTGCGAGTAACGCCCGAACAAGAGGAAACTGAAGTCGACACCGATTCCAACCAGGATCGAGCAGAACCCGATCGCGATCATGTTGAGGTTCCGCAGCATCAGCATCCCAATTGCTAGCGAGACAAGCGCAGATAGCAAAAGCACGAGGCAGATCCCCACCAACGGCAGCAATCGCCGAAACGCCAAATAGAACAAACCGCTGACGATAAGAAGCGACAGAGTTGCGCTGAGCGTCCCATCGCGGTCCATGCTGCGCGAAATCTCGGCAACATAGGCGGTTCTGCCGGTTACGAGGATCTTTGGCTTGTACCCGGACCATTCCCTCAGCATCCGATCCCGGAACTGATTAACCTGATCCATCACCGCCTGGCATTCCTTTGGACCCAGAGCCGGTTGATTCGTGATCGCCAGACCGATCTGAAGCAGACCATCGTCTGACGCCAAACTGCTGCCCTGGTCCAGTGAGGAGCTGGATCCAAAAGGCTTCATCGCACGGCCAAACAACCCGAGCGGATCCATCTGCGCATCGAGTTGCGATCGAATGGAATCCCCGGATAGCGTCTGGCGGAGTCGCGTCAGACGCTGGTCGAGCACCTGCGGATCGAGCTGTGCCATTGCGTCTTTGAATTCGTCCGGGGGCAAATTGAGCAGCAGGGCTGGCACCAATTGTTGAACCTCGTTTAGTCCCTCTTCAGTTTCCAACGGAACCCGATCGAACGTCCGGACGATCCAAGGCTGTTTCTTCAATTCAGCCATGAAATGATCGCGGAACGGTTCGAGGTCGTCGGCATGCCCCGGATCCGCGACGAACCCAAACAACAACTGGCGAGCCTGGGAAAAATCACTGTTAAACTCTTTCAACCCGACAACCGACTCAAACTTGGGCGGTAGAAGATTGAGGACCTCCGAGTCCAGGTTGCGTTGCGTTGCTACGATATACAGCGACAGCGCGGCCAAAATTATTGCCAATAGAATTAACGCTTTCGGGCGGTGCACGATCGTGTAAGCCAGGAAATCCGTTAACTTGAATTTCGAGGACGGGGACCTTCGATACGAGTTCATTCAGTGAAACAAAGTGCCTGAGAATCCTCAGAGTGAGGAATCTCTTACGTTATACCCCTAGTTCGTGCAACCGGAAGCGGTTGGTGGTCCGATCTGAAAACTACCCGTTCCGGGGAATGCGGCTCGCCAGGAGGCTCGCCCTACCGATGATGTGCCACGGAAGCGCCATCGGTAGGGCGAAGCTCCTGCTGAGCCGCGCTCCGGGAGAAGCAGTTTTTTCTGTCGAATCGACTGTGCACTGTCTACCGACTCCTGAAACCTCTCTCCTGCCTCGCCAGCACCCTGCTGGCTGCAGCTACGACCTCTTCGACGGTCACGGCATTCATACAACGAAAATCCAGAGGGCATTCCCGGAGAAAGCATGGGCTGCATTCCACATGATGCCTGAGGACGATATGACCATCTCCGATCGGACCGGTTAGGCCTGGCTCTGTCGAGCCAAAGACCGAAACCGTCGGCACACCAAGGTGAGCCGCGAGATGCATCGTGCCCGTGTCATTGGTTAATAGCAGACGACACCGCCGGAGGTGCTGCATCAGCTCGGACAGGCTGGTCTTACCGGTGAGATCAGTCGCCGCAGACCGAAGCTCCCCGCCAAGCTCGCGCCCAAGGGGCACCTCCCCGCTTGTTCCGAAGATTAACCAATGCAAACCGAAAGCGTCACTGAGTCTTTTGGCGGCATCGCCAAAATGTCGCCATTGCTTGGCTGGCCCATACTCAGCGCCCGGGCACAATCCACCAAGATGGGATTCCGGCTCTACCGACGCGAGTTCTGGGAGCGGCTCGTCGATATCCGCGCCGATTCGTTCGGCCAGGCGCAAGTAGTGATTCGATTGATGGCTAATCGGCCTCGGTGCTGCAGGTTCAGGAATGAATTGGTTCAGGAGGATGTCCCGCCAGGGCCGATGATAACCCACGCGCCGCGGGATACCTGCCAGCCACACTTCGAGTCCGGTACGCGGCGAGTTCGGCATCAGAATTGCCACGTCAAACCGACCTCGAATTTCTTTGGCAACACGAAAGACCGACTCGCCGGGCTCAAAGGAGACAACTTCATCGACTTCCGGAAGACTCTTCCAAAAGTCTGCCAGTTTCGTCCGCGTCAACACCGCAAGATACACATCCGGACGTCCTCGTTTGATCCGACGGACGGCCGGAACAGTCATCACTGTGTCGCCGAGCCAATTACTCGATCTGACCAGGATCCGGAAGGGTTTCAGACCTCGCCCACCGCCGGGCAGGTAAATGCCGCGTTTGTAGTGCCGGAGCAAGAATTGGGGTGAGGGTGTCTTCCAGCGGTCGTGTACCCAAAACCAGTCGGTCGGATTTCGGACAATCTGCGATTCAAGTTGAAGATTGATCCGGTGCGTCACTTCCTCTGGCCGGGCGTCTTCGCAGGGAATGAAATCGCCAACCTCTACCCGCCATTTGGCCAATCCGATCGTGGTAATGGCCACAGGGAGAAGCTTTGCCCCGGTCTTCTTTGCGAGAATGGCCGGGAACCCCGTTGTCGAGGCCAAGCGCCCGAAGAACGGAACCCAAATTCCTTTGTCGCCAGCGTGTTGGTCAACCAGAACAGCTACCATCCCGCCGTTGCGAAGAATTGTGATACCTCGGCTCAACCCTCGACTCCGATCCAACATTTCGAGTCCTGTACTGATCCGCAAGCTGCGGACATGCTCATCGATGAAACGGTTTCGGAGCCGCTGATAGAAGACCGCGTGGTTGCCCCGACGTACCCATTCAGCCGCAAAAATCATTAATTCCCAATTCCCAATATGGTTAACGACCCAAACAGAATTCTTTGCCGAGTTTATCCGTGCCACCTGCTTTTCAAATAGCGACGTATCAACGTACCGTGCCACTTCGCTCCAGGGCTTCTGAGCCAGCACGAAGGAGGAAAGCAGATTGGCGACCAGATTCTTGAAATGCTCCCGGGCACACCTTGCCGTGGCAGCCTTGGACCAGTCCGGGAACGCGATCCGCAAGTTCGCAATCGCCAAATGCCGGTAGCTCGCCAGAATGAGATAGCCCGCGAGCCCAATCGCTTGTCCAATCCGGAAAGTCCAGGTCAACGGAATTTGCAGAAGAATCCAACCGGCCGCTCGATAGCTCAGATAAACGATGTAATCACCCAGCAGAGCGAGCTTATTGCGAGACGTGCTCAT
>JBAUZZ010000084.1:0-46068 GCA_049585495.1 Chthoniobacterales bacterium
CTAAGATGTTTAT
This sequence comes from Chthoniobacterales bacterium, assembly GCA_049585495.1. Taxonomy (GTDB): domain Bacteria; phylum Verrucomicrobiota; class Verrucomicrobiia; order Chthoniobacterales; family JAFAMB01; genus JBAUZZ01. The sequence goes on from JBAUZZ010000084.1 coordinate 14, forward strand.
TTCAAGGAGGATATACAAGTGCCGATGGCGGGACTCGAACCCGCACGACCCTTTCGGATCAACGGATTTTAAGTCCGTTGCGTCTGCCATTCCGCCACATCGGCGCAGCACAGCGCTCGCGCGAAAGTGCAAGAAATCCGCGCGCCGACGCTCTGCAAGGCCAAAATACGCAGAGATTCAGACGGAAGGCAATTTTTCCTCGACCGGCGCGAATTCCGCTTTTCTTGCGAATTCTGAACGCTCCACTCTCGATCCGCCGAAGTGGCTGTTGCCGTGATAGATTTCAGTCCGGAAAATGGGGATCTCCTTCGGTGCCTCAATCCCGATTTTGACGGCATCACCATCGATCCGCGTGACTTTGATGTGGATCTGGTCACCGATCACAATGCCTTCATTAACTTTTCTCGATAGAATTAGCATCCTTACGATCTTCCTTTTTTCACTGTGATTTTATTTGGTTTGGTCCCCCCAATTTTCGCGCTCGATATTCCAGAGAACTGGGGCTATCGAGAAAACTAAAACGTGTCAAACGGCTGACCCGGCTCCGGCCAGGAATCGGTGTTTCAATTGCTGGTTCTGTTTCAATCTTTCTTCCATGCGGCCGCTCAAGCGGTCGACTTCTCCGAACAAGGCTTCGAGCAAAGGTTGGACATATTCCGGAAAGCGTCCGAGGATCTCCGAGCTTTCGGCGTTCTCGCTCAACTTCATTCTGGAAGCGGTTTGGCTAAGAATTAGTTGTCTGGCTTGGGTGCAGCCCGAGGCCAAGCGAAGCTGGCTCCGGATTTGTTCCTCGATCCGCGCGACGTCGCCCGCATCGCGCCGGTACAAGACTTCTGTCTGCTGATTCAGCAGGCGAATGAGACCGCCCTTTTCTTGCAATTCTTCGCGCAGGGCGTCAACTAACTGATCCCATTCGAATTGCGTTTCCATACTTCTTTTGGCCTGTCTCCGATGTTTCGTCAGGCAAGGACGCTGAACAGGTAGGTGCGAAGCTGATTGACGGCCTGGGTGTGAATTTGACAAATCCGCGATTCAGTGAGGTTGAAACAAGCCGCGATATCCGCTAAACGGAGTCCTTCGTAGTAGTACATCGCCAGCACCTTCTTGGGCACCTCCGGCAGTTGGGCGATTCGCGCCGCTAACAATGTTATCAGTTCCTTGCGCTCCAGTGCATCGAATGCAGGAATCGATGAGTCATCTGGGATTATTTCGTGCAGCGATTGTTCCTCAAGCTCGCTATCGTCGGGTGAATCAAACGAAACGAGCCGAACGGGTCTGACCTCATCCATCAACTCGGTCAGCTCGTCCTCACTCATCTGCATCTCCGCACAGAGCGATTCCTGGCACACCGCCCCACCCTGTTCCTGCTCGAGTCTCGAAATGACGGAACTGAGTTTCTTCGCTTTGGAACGCGTGGCCCGGGTCATCCAGTCCATGCGGCGAAGCTCATCGAGAATAGCCCCACGGATCCGAGTCGAAGCGTAGCTCGTGAAGCTGCTCCGTTGAGAGGCGCGATAATTTCGCGCTGCCGCAACCAGACCGGTAACGCCGATGCTGTGCAGCTCTTCGGTTTCGATTTTGCTCGGTAGTTTTCTCTTCATCCGGTCCACGATGGAGCGAACCAACGGAAGGTGGTGTTCGATCAGATACTGAAAAGATTCCTCATCCGGCTCAACAGCGAGGGACATACCGCTCGAGCGGTCTTCAGACAACTTAGTGGCAAGCGGCTCAGCAATCATTTTGAGGTTTCCCATTCAAAGCAACAATGATGCCAATCTGCTCATTCGTGTTGCTATACTGTGCATAACACTCTGCCGTTCAGAGCCTTAACTGATGAAATTTTAGTCGTTATAAAGCGAACACCCCCGCTCTGACAGTTCTGGCCCCCATATTTGGGATAGCTGTTCCCCCTAGGCAAAAATTACCTAGGCAAAATCTGCCTACTTCGCTCGCGCCCGGACACCAGCGCGTAGTTAAGTTCAGACTGTTTGCATACCGACCGAGAAAGCTGGAGCACGCGTTACGGGTCGGTAATAGCTGTCGCGTTGAATTGGATCCCTGCCTGCCTCGCGGATCGTTTTTTCAAGTGAAGCGACCGTCTGTGACTGGGGAGTCTTTGAGCCGGCCATGTGGAATATCTTCTCTTCCATCAGCGTACCATGCAGGTCATCCACGCCATAGTTGAGAGAGACTTGAGCCAAGGGCAGAGTCATAGCAACCCAATAGCCGGTAATGTGATCAAAGTTATCGAGATAGATCCGGCTTACCGCCAAAGTACGGAGCTGATCCAAGGCAGAAGCCGGACGAATGTGCGAGAGCGTCGTAGCCTCTGGCACGAATGCGAACGGAACAAACCCGGTAAATCCGGCGGTTTCGTCCTGCAGTTCCCGAAGTTGGCGCAGGTGGTCGACCCGATGCTCAATGGTTTCGACGTGGCCAAACAACATGGTACAGGTGCTGCGCTCACCCATGCGGTGCCAAATCCGATGAACCTCCTTCCACTCCTCAGCTGTCTCTTTGCCGCGACAAATCTGTTCTCGAACCGACGCCTCAAAGATCTCGGCGCCGCCGCCTGTTAACGAGTTCAGGCCAGCCTTTCGCAGAAGTTCCAGGGTCTGCTGAATTGGCATCCTAAAGACTCGTTCAGCGAGGTGTCGAACTTCGATAGCGGTAAATGCCTTAATATGAAGGTGAGGATCGAGCGCACGAAGGCTGGTCAGGAGTTCAAGGTACCAATTTGCCGGCAGCGTCGGATGAAGCCCACCCACCATGTGGATTTCGGTGATTCCCTGAGACCGCGCTTTTTGGGTAGCCTCGACGATTTCCGAAATTGCCATCTCGAAAGCGTGCGGATCACGCCTTCGGGCACCGAAGGCGCAGAACTGGCAGGAGAGCACGCAGATATTGGAGTAATTGATGTATCGGTTCAGGATATAAGTTGCGCGATTTCCGTTCTTCCGATCGCGAATCACGTCGGCTATCTTGCCGAGGGCATTAATATCCGTGGAGCGATACAGCGCGCAGGCCTCTGATTGGTCGATTCGCTCTCCGGCCAGTACTTTTTCATAGATTTTTCGGAGAGAATCGGGGATGAATCGACCATTTGTGAAACTTTTCACAAATCAACCTGACACAGAAGGAAAGCTCCAGCAAGCTTGCTGCAGCTTTCGATATTTCCTTTGCAACTCTTGTATTGGCCAAGGGTTGAAGAGGATACGATGAGTCTCGCCTTGAGTGTGCTGAATCCCTCAATGTCTTCATCGGCAACGCCTGAACCCGAAATCGAATGGATGGCGCGGGTTCGCGAAGGCGACATGGAAGCTTTTCGGCGCCTTGTCGAAACCCACCAGGCGCGTGTCGTCGGCACAATCAGCAAGATGCTCGGCTCCGACGCAGAGGCGGAGGACCTCGCGCAACAGGTTTTCATTCGGGTCTGGAGATCGGCTCCGCGGTACCAGCCGACGGCCAAGTTTACGACCTGGTTGTTCCGAATCACTCGTAACCTGGTCTTTAACGAGTTGCGGCGAAAGCGGCATTTTGTTGATCAGGCAGACGAGATGCCAGAGCCGGCAGAGCGGCGGGATCAAGAACCCGACCAAGTTCTGATGGAAGGCGAACTACAGTCGGCCATTCAAGACGCGATCAATCGGTTACCGGAATCGCAACGCCTGGCGATCATCCTGCGGCGTTATGAAGAGATGTCCTATGAAGAAATCGCGACGGTGATGGACACGACCGTTCCAGCCGTAAAGAGCATTCTCTTCCGTGCCCGGGCAGAATTGCGCGAACGGCTGGAGAAGCATTTGAGGTAGGAAAAGCCTGGATCACTCACAAATCTGGAGAGCTGCCCAGCAGTTTCTCCAGAATCTCGCCGACCAGGTTCGGATTGGCTTTACCCCTCGAGAGCTTCATAACCTGGCCTTTCAAGAAATTAATCGCTGCCGCTTTTCCTGCACGAAAGGCTTCCACCGATTTTGGATTTGCGGCGATCACCTCCTGACAAATCGCTTCGATCGCATCAAGATCGCTCTCCTGTTTTAATCCTTTTTCCGCAACGATCGCCGCCGCCGGCTTGCCCGTTGCGAACATCTCCGAAAAGACCTCTTTAGCCTGCTTGCTATTAATCTGGCCAGCCTCGACGAGTGCAGCTAACGTATCTAACTGTTCCGGTTCGATGGGACAGTCGTCAATGCTTCGCCCCGCACTGGCCAGGGCGCTCAGGAGATCGTTCAGAACGTAGTTGGCGATTGTTTTTGGCCTGCGGGAGTTCTTCGCTGCGAATTCAAAGTAACTGGCAAGGGCAAGGTCATTCGCGAGCACTCCAGCGTCGTAGGCGCTAATCCCGTACCGGGTTACGAACCGCTCGCGTTTTTCCCACGGCAATTCCGGCAGACGGGAACGAACTTCGTCCATAAAAACGTCGGTCTCGACTGGCAAAAGATCGGGATCCGGAAAATAGCGATAATCGTGAGCTGACTCCTTGGTGCGCATCAATTGGGTTTCGCCCAGATCATCATCCCAGCGGCGCGTTTCCTGGAGCAGTTTCTCGCCTCGCTCAAGCGCGCCAATTTGCCGCTCAACTTCGTAGGCCAAAGCACGGCGCACCCCGCTGAAGGAGTTGAGGTTCTTGAGTTCGATCTTGGCGCCAAGCGGGGTCTCGCCTTTGTGTCGAACCGACACGTTGCAATCACAACGCAACTGGCCCTTCTCCATATCTGCATCGCTGACTCCGCCGTAAATCAGCGCCTGCTTTAAAGAAGTGAGATAGGCAAAGGCCTCCTCGGGCGACTCGATGTCCGGCTGGGAGACGATCTCCATTAATGGCGTACCGGCGCGATTGAAATCGATGCCGCTGGTCGATTCGAAATGGAAACTCTTCGCCACGTCTTCTTCCAGGTGAATCCGAATCAGGCGTATTTTCTTACCTGGATTCCGGATGTTTTTCTGCGCGTCCTTCGGATAGGCCAGGTCGGAGAGAGGCACCTCGCCATTTTGGCAGAGCGGCATGTCGTATTGCGAGATTTGATAGTTCTTCGGCATATCCGGATAGAAGTAATTTTTCCGATCAAATTTGCAGATCTGAACAATATCGCATTTAAAAACCAGGCCGGTCAGCGCCGTCATCTTCAGCGCTTCTAAGTTCATCACCGGCAGCGCTCCGGGCAAGCCAAGGCACACTGGGCAGGTGTGGACGTTCGGTTGGGCGCCGAACTCGACCGCGCAGCCGCAGAACATCTTGGTCTTTGTTTTCAATTGGACGTGCACTTCCAGACCAATTGTCGTTAGATAATCACTGTTCATGCGTCTGGAACCGATTGGGCGCGGTGCCGCAAAAAGTGATCGCAGAGAACCAGCGCCGCCATGGCTTCTACCATCGGGACTGCCCGGGGGAGAACACATGGATCGTGGCGCCCGCGAGCGGCTAACTCAGTTTCCTGGCCGGACGTTGTCACCGTTTTCTGAGACTGCCTGATTGTCGCGGTCGGTTTAAACGCGATCCGGAAAAAGATGTCTTCGCCATTACTGATGCCCCCCTGGATGCCCCCGGAAAAATTCGTTCGTGTTCGTACCCGTTCCTCTCGTATTTCGAAAAGGTCGTTGTGCTCCGCCCCGGTCAACTTCGTCCCTTCAAACCCGGAGCCCAGCTCGAATCCTTTCGTGGCGGGAAGGCTAAGCATCGCTTTGGCGAGATCCGCCTCGAGCTTGTCGAACACTGGTTCGCCCAAGCCAGGCGGGATTCCGCGCACGACACATTCGATGACACCACCCACTGAATTTCCTTCTTTTCGGACAGTCTTGATCAAGTCCACCATCTGATCGGCGGCATCCGGATCGGGACACCGAACCAGGGAGCGTTCAACTTCCGCAAGTGTGACCGTTTGCAAATCCACCGAAGCCTCAATCCGGTGAATGCTCTTCACGTAGGCCACTACCTCAAATGCCGGCAAATGGTATTTCAAAACGTTCTTCGCCACGGCGGCCCCGGCGACCCGGCCGATCGTTTCTCTGGCTGACGCTCTGCCTCCTCCTTGCCAATTCCGGATTCCGTATTTCGCCTGATAGGTATAGTCCGCGTGCGACGGCCGGAACTTTGTTTCCATTTCTCGATAAGCCTCCGACCGAGCATCGGTGTTGCGAACCAGGATCGAAATCGGCGTTCCGAGCGTGAGCCCCTCAAAGATCCCGGAAAAGATTTCACACCGATCCGCTTCGGCTCTTTGTGTTACAATCTCGCTTTGGCCCGGTCGGCGTCGGTCAAGGTCACGCTGGACGTCCTCAGCCGATACCGGAATCCGAGGCGGACAACCATCGATGACGACGCCGACTCCCCCACCGTGCGATTCACCCCACGTAGCTATGCGGAACAGGACTCCAAACTGAGACGACATGTTGCTGGGAGTAAGTACGCTGAGGAGGGGCCGCAGGGCAAGACCAAGAAAGCTTGCCCGAGAATTGTAACTTGCATGGTGACCATTTCGGCCCGTTGGTTCAGCTATTCCGCAGAGGAGAACCAAATTTTATGACGACGAGTGCTGAACTCAATCTGAGGGTCCCTGAAACATTTCCGCCGTTTAGCTTATCTCGCCTCCTGAAAACAGTGTTTCATCCGAAGACAGGCGAACGCGTGGCAATTCTTATCGACCTCGAGAATCCTCGCGAAGTAAAAGACTTCGGGTTTGTTAAAAATCCTGCACTAACTATTCAGCGGATTGCCTACGAGGTTTTCTACAAAGGGTTGCATGACAGCGTCCTTGATGAGTTGAAGTTACGCGGAGGAGATTTACTGGCCTACAAAATTACGGGCGGGAGCAACCTGGACTTGCCAGACCTTGCCATTACGTCAGAGGGCAAGGAGGTAAGCCTCGAGAATGATGTGTATCCCAATTTCGACCTGATTCTTTGCATCTCTACCTTCTCCGCTACCGCACCATTGACCGCGTTCGCGAAAAGGTATGGGTTTCGGGGAGCTACTCTGCACGGCTTGAATGAGACAATCCTGCGCAGCGGCTTAGCAGTGGACTATGACATCGTCAGCCGGAATGCCGAGAAACTACGCCTCGGGATGACGAACGCCGATTGGATCGAGATCGACTTTAACTGTCGAGGTGAGGAGTACACGCTGCGCCTTGAACTTGATAAACAAGAAGCGCAAAAGAGCCACGGCTTGTGTCGAGGAGGTCCGGACATTGCAAACCTGCCTGCAGGCGAGATTTACTTTGTCCCGACCAGCGCATCCGGTCAGTTCCCTCTGAAGTATGAGGACGGAACAATCGGCCTCATGACGGTCAAAGGCGGACGGATTGCCGACGCAAGACTCCTCCAGGGTGACCAACGAACCATCGAGGCGCATCGCAAAAAACTTCAAGCTGACCCTGTCACCGGCGAGTTGGGCGAACTCGGTTTTGGGACCCAGCTCTTACCGGTCTCGGGCCGGGATATCCAAGACGAAAAAATACTCGGCACGATGCACGTCGCGACTGGACGAAGCGATCATCTCGGCGGACACCTCACTCCCGATAAGTTCGCCGACAGAAGGAACGCGACACACGACGATATTTTGTTTGCTCCGCATAAGACGCCGGAAATCAATGTCTCCCAAGTTCGAATGCGCCGAAACGGAGGCACTCAAGTCTTGATCGAGAACTTCACGCCGACCCGATACCTGGCGGCATTGTTGGAGTGAGAGGGCGTTTGGCGTTTGGCGTTTGGCGTTTGGCGTTGGAGAAATGAGAACGCGCAGTGCACGAAAGGTATGCAGATCAAAAAAGAAAGGGCTCCAGGTCATTGTTTGAACTTGAAGCCAATCACCCCCTAGGTTTTCAGCAGGTATGTGTCCTTTGTGGCCGCCTAACGCCAAACGCTGAACGCCAAACGTGCCCCTCATGGAAAACGTTTACGAAACTGATTCGGCGCTCAATACCTATCTGCTGTTTCACTACGGGAACGCGGAAGATCAACTTCCCTATTCATTCGGCCCCCACGAAGCACTGTTCTACCCGATTCGCTGTGTCACGGAGTTCATTGATGAAATTGGGCCGATAGACCGCGCGCTCGATCTTGGTTGCTCGGTTGGAAGGTCGACCTTTGAGCTGGCGCGCTATGCGAGAGAAGTAGTCGGTATCGACCTTTCCAGGCGTTTCATCACTGCCGCCCAGCAAGTCCGCGAAACTGGCGAGGTCAAGATTCATCGGCTCGTAGAGGGAAATTTCTCCCGACCAATAACCCGCCATTTGCCCGCGGACATCAGCCGGTCACGCTGCCAGTTCGAAGTCGGTGATGCAACCGGATTGGGCGCCGATCTTGGAAGATTTGATCTGGTCTTAGCGGCAAATTTGCTGGATCGGGTACGTTCACCGCGGGCGCTTTTGAGCACCTGTATCAGAACGACTACTGTTTCCGGCCATTTGATCCTGGCTTCACCTTACACCTGGCTTACGGATTACGCCCCTATGGACGACTGGCTCGGTGGCAAACAGGCCGTCGATGGAACCGTAATCGCGACGCTGCAAACGTTGGAATCGATTTTGGCTCCAGCATTCGAACTCGTCAGACCTAAAGATCTGCCTTTCCTCATCAGCGAAACGATTCGCAAGTATCAATGGAGTGTAGCTCAGGCGAGTTTGTGGAGGCGAAGTGAGGAGAAAGTGGAAAGTGGAAAGTAGAAAGTGCGGCACTAGACAGTCGGCGTGGTCAGCATACAGACCACTGTCCTTCACTTTCTACTGTCCACTTTTTCTACTGTCCACTTTCTACTGTCAACCCCGGTCACGGCGCCAGCGTCATGGTCTGACGCATGTTGTCGTATCCGGCAACCAGCGCCTCCAGGGTATAAGTTCTGCCCGCTACCATGTCTCGCGTTGAAATGTTTCCGACAAATTCCGCCCGCTCGTTCGGGTTAATTATTACGTAGCCGGGGGTCTGATTCAGGGGCTGATCATCCGACCACTGAGCGAGTTTTTTGCCGCTGGCATCGCGGAGGATGAAATCGTAATGGCGGCTATCATTGAACTGAAGAGTCACGGGCTTTTTCCTTCGGTTGATGAGCTGCAGCCGAGCCTCCAAAGAATGTGTGTCGGAAAGCTTGATCACCTCCGGAGATACCTTCAGCCGCATCTCGAGACCGTAGTAGACCGGGCCGGTAATCGGACCAAACGGCCCGGACTTACTCGGTTTGATCTTCGCCGGTATGGTCCCCGTTTTGCCATGGCCCGCAAAGGGTACCCACCGGTAGAGCCCGCCGGACGAGCAACTGACGAACAGAAAAGCCAAAAGGGTGGAAAGGGCAACGCGAAAACTCATGGAGACCGTTTAGCGAATCACCTTCGCGGTTGCAATCCTAAGCACTTGTTTATCAACACATTTCGCGATTCCGGGCAAACTGCTGAAATCTGAAGACAGGTCAAAATAGTTGTGCTGGATTCTGGTCTGCTTTTCGCCGTTCCTCTTGAACTCTATGCGCTGTTTCTATGCTGATGTGAATCCCTGGTCCCGCGAGAGCACAAGCCGGACGAAATTTATGAGAATCTTGTTCAACCAGCTTTGCTTATTTTTGACATTCGGCCTCGAGATGGCGGGTTACGCGCAACAGCCCAAGATTATTCTTCCGACCGACAATCAGGGACTCCTGAGGGGCGATTACGAAGGTTTTTACCAATATGTGAAGCGCGACTTTGAAGGTCAGGTGAGCCTTCCCTGGGAGGGTGGACAATACGGCTTCGTGCGAAACCCGAAGCGAATTGGTTCACAGATTATCTTTACGCGATTCCATGCCGGCATCGACATTCGACCCTTGCATCGTGATGCGTCGGGCGAACCGGAGGATTTAGTCCGAGCGATTGCTACCGGACAAGTCGTCTATACGAATCCAAAGCCGGTGGCGTCAAACTATGGGCGGTATGTTGTAATCCAGCACGACTTTGATGGCTGTCCCTATTTCAGTTTGTACGCCCATCTAAAGGCGATCAACGTCAGCGTCGGAGATTCTATCGGCCAAGGTAGTCCCATCGGTGTGCTTGGTTACTCGGGTGAAGGCATCGACCGAGAACGGGCGCATGTCCATCTCGGGCTGAACCTGCTCATGAATGGCGGGTTCGACAACTGGTTTGCCAAATATTTCCCGGGGGAGGGTAATCAGCATGGCAACTACAACGGCATGAATCTAATGGGGATCGATATCGGGCGCTTATATCAGGAACTCAACAAGAACCCGACTTTGACGATCCCAGAGTTCTTGAAGGAGGAGACCGTCTGGTACCGCGTGGTGATTCCGAACTCGAACAGAATGGATATTCTGCGCCGCTACCCTTGGCTGTCTGAGGGACAAACCGCAGCGATCGCATGGGAAATCTCATTTGCGAGGTCGGGCGTTCCTCTCCGTATCAAGCCGGTAGATGCTCCGGTGGCGGAACCGACTGTTGTCTGGGTGAACTCGTCACCCTTTCCTCAGAACCTGATGACAAAGGGCTATATACAAGGCAACGCCTCACAATATAAGCTTACTAAGGAAGGGCTACGCTATATCGACCTGATCAGTCCATCGGAGTGACATCGGCTCACATGAAGTTCGCCCTACCGCAATTTTCGTCCTGGTTACGCTCCTCAATTGCGCCGACACGCTTCGGCGGTGGCCGGACCGCTGAGCCAACGCCACCTCTCAAGTCTCACCAATCGGGTTTGGGTTCCACCGCGAGCCTCTTGATTCTGCTACAATTCGTCGCAGCGACCATTGGTGCGGCCGAAAATCATCTCGCAGGGTCGGTGGCTCAACTTATCGTCGGGATTGCCCCGACCTGGGATAGCATGAGGGGAAGGCTTCAGCGCTTTGACAAGACCTCCAAAGGATGGGAGGCGGCTGGGCCAGCAGTCCCGGTTCTGTTCGGCAAAAATGGCCTGGCCTGGGGACGCGGAGAGCTGATAGGAAACGGGAACGCACCGGTCAAATTCGAACGCGACCATCGAGCGCCAGCCGGAGTTTTTCAGATCGGAACGATCTATACCTACGACAAGGCACTGCCGGCTGGGGCAAACTATCCGTTTCACACCGTCGGGGCGGGCGATGCCTGGGTCGATGACCTTACCGACCCAAACTATAATCGGCACGTGCTGGTTGACCCGGCACATCCGCCGTCCTGGTTTGAGAAAAACAAGATGCGCCGCGGCGATTTCGCCTACCGGTGGCTGGTCGAGATTCGGCATAACAGCGACCCTCCAGTTCCAGGTTACGGCAGCGCGATCTTCTTTCATATTCGCCGAGGTCCACTCCGACCTTCTGCCGGGTGTACCACCATGGCTGAGAACGAGTTGGTGCAATTGATCCGATGGCTGCGCATTGATGCTCATCCGCGCTATGTCTGTCTTCCCAGGACGGAATATCTGGTCCGATGGAATTTGTGGGGATTGCCGGATCCGCGATTGACCGACCTTTTCCAGTAGCGGGAGACCTGGGTCGGATCAAAGTAGCATAGGCTTCCAGCTTGTAGATTCGAAAGATGACTGGCCTGCTTAAGGCGAATCGACAGGCGGGACGCCTATGCTACTTTCACCTTGGCCCCTGCTCGATTTAGATCTAGTTGAGGTCTCAAGCCCTCACACCATCTTATTGTGATGCTTTTCAAGCCGCACAGCGCATTGGTTCTGGTAGGCCACGGTTCGACGTTGAATCCTGATTCCAGCACGCCCACCTTCGAGCAGGCAGACCGAATTCGGGCACGGAATGTCTTTGCCGAAGTGCAGTGCGCCTTCTGGAAGGAAGAGCCGAGCCTCCGCGAGATCTTGCGCATGATCGAAGCAGCTGAGGTATATGTCGTCCCCAACTTTATCAGCGAGGGTTATTTCACTAGAAAGATCATCCCGCGAGAGCTCGAGTTGACCGGGCCGGTTACGCGACGCGCGAACAAGACGATCAAATACTGCGAGCCGGTCGGGAATGACCCACGAATGGCGGATCTTCTGCTGCAGCGAGCATCCGAGGCGGCTTCGGGTGTGCCTCTTTCGGAAGCCACCTTGATGATCGTGGGCCATGGCACTGATTTGAACGAGAATTCCGCCGTAGCTGCAAAAAACCAGGTCTCCCTGATCCGCCAAAGAAATATCTTCGCCGAGGTCCTGGCAGCTTATATGGAGGAAGAACCAAAGATCGAGCATTGGCAGAGCATAACATCGCAGCGTTACGTGATCGTCGTCCCATTCTTTATTGCCGACGGACTCCATAGCTACCAGGATATCCCGGTTATGCTTGGAATCGAAGCCGAGCGGACCGCTGCTGCCAGCCAGCGAGAGATTTTTCGACGCAACCCTTATCGAGTCGGGAATCGAGAATTATACTACACTTGCTCGATCGGGGCAGCGCCGATGGTCGCCGACATTATTCTCGATACCGTTGAGCGATTCGATCAGAGGCAGGGGGCCAAAATCGTTGCATGATCGCGGAGACGTTGGAGCGCCTGTTAACCGATGGGGAGGTCGTCATTGGCGAAATCATCGCGACCCGGACCCCGGGCGGTTCTTTTGAAGTGCGCCCTCGCTCGGCGCGCCGAGCAGATTCAACCCCGACGCCGGACGTTAAAGTCTACACATCGCCGGTGGCGGCGCGGGACCTGGCCAAATACGACCGACTCGGGCGTTACCGCCCGCTAAAAGGAGCTCCAAATCTTCCTATCGGATGGAGGCTTCGGCTTGGCAGCGTTGAAGAAGTACTTCAATCGCTGGACGCCTTTTATCCCGGGGCGCTCGCGACCTGGATTGCCTTTCAGCAAGGGAGTGTCGCGCCGGTGAACCTGCGGGAGACCCTGCAGCGTCAGTCCGGTATGTACCGGATTACCCATAAAATAACGAATGCGCAGGCAGACGAACTGGTCGGAAAGTGTTGTCGCTCGGACGGTGGATGTCTTAGGACCATTCTCTGGCGTCTTGATCCTCGGAATCCAATTTCCAGCCTGCCGCGCGCGAAGTTCAATCCTCGCTTTGATCAGTTAGATGGCACAGAGAAAGGTGTCCCCTATTTGTGTGTAGAGGCCTGTAATCTTCTCATAGCCAAGGCTCGAAAGGTAGTTAAGCAATCCGCGCAATGATCGCATATCGATGCCGCGCACTTATCACTATGGCGGGGCCGCCCATTGAAAATGGCCTCTTCGTAGTGGACGGGAATCGCTTTCTGGAAGTTGGACCCGCGAAAGATATCCTCGATGCCGTCTCGGGGAAAGTTGTCGACCTGGGAGACGTCGTCGCGTTCCCCGGTCTGATCAACGCGCATTGCCATCTGGACTATACGCTAATGCGCGGCGCTATCATGCCTTCGCGCAGCTTCTCACAATGGGTCAGCCGGATCAACGCCCTGAAGCGGTCACTCACGGACGATGACTATTTGCGCGCAACTGAGCAGGGGCTCGACGAATTGCAGCGATCAGGTGTCACATCGGTACTCGATATCGTTTCCGCTCCCCAAGTCTTGCCTCGCCTGGCGCCACCCGCGATTCGGACTTGGTTTTTTCTTGAACTGATCGATGTCCGGCCACGCCCATGGCTGGATGACCACGCGTTCGGATCGTGGCTGTTTTTCCAGCAGAATCCGGGCTGGATGGGCGGATTCGGGTTAAGCCCACACGCGCCCTATACCGCCTCCAAGTCCTTGTACGAGTCGGCACTGAATTGCGCGAACCTGCTGCAAATGCCCATTACCACCCATCTGGCGGAATCGAGTGAAGAATTTGAGATGTTCACCAAGGCTAAAGGGAAATTGTTTGAATTTCTCAAAAATATGGGAAGACCGATGGAAGACTGTGGCAGGCAATCGCCGCTGCGGCACCTGATCGCGAACGGGTTGCTGAACACCGGCTGTATCGTAGTTCATCTTAACGAACTCGACGAACAAGATCTGCAGCTTCTAGCCACGCCAGAGTGGCGCGATCTCCCAATCGTGCACTGTCCCAAAAGCCATCGCTTCTTACATCATAAGTCCTTTCCACTGGAAGAACTGCGAAAGCGGGGTCTCCTGGTTTCGCTCGGGACCGATAGCCTGGCAAGCAACGACTCGCTCAATTTGTTCTCCGAGATGCGGATGGCTCGACGTAATTATCCTTCGCTAACCCCGGAAGAACTGCTTAGAATGGCGACAGTTTATCCGGCTCGGGCGATCCGGCAGGAAAATTCTCTTGGAAGGATCGCTCGAGGATATCTGGCTGATGCGGTGACAGTCCCATTCGCAGATACAATGGAAAACGTGTATGAGGCTGTCCTGGACAATCGTTCCTCAATCAAATGGATGATGGTAAATGGAAAAATTGCTGGTTGATGCTCTTCGTGCTCATGGCGTTGGGCAACAGGGTCGGCGGCCAGCAAGACCCGAGCGTACTCGCAGAAAGCGCGGCGCTGTTGGACACGTTCACCGGTGAGTTCTTGTATACAAAAAATGAGGACGCCCGGGAATACCCGGCCAGCGCAACGAAGATCCTCACTGCTCTAATCGTGATTGAGGCAGGAGATCTGGATAAGATGGTAAAGGTGGAGTTACCGGATACAAAGGTCGAACCGAGCAGCCTGGATCTTAAACCGGGTGAGCAATACCCGAGGCGGCAGCTGCTGTACGGCCTTTTGTTAAAGAGCGCGAACGACGTCGCCCTGGCGCTGGCCCGAGATGATGCAGGCTCCGTGGAAGCGTTCGTCGAGAAAATGAACCGACGTGCAGTGGAACTTGGCGCGGCCTCAGGCCACTTTACCAATCCTCATGGGCTCCATGACCCGGATCATTACACTACAGCGCATGACTTGGCCGTCATCGCACGCGCAGCAATGCAACAGCCGTTCTTGCGGGAGATCGTTTCCACGATTTACTATACTTGGAAGTCTCCCAGCGGTGGTACCGACCAACTCCGCAATCACAATCGCCTGCTCCGTCACTTCGCGGGGTGCAACGGATTGAAGACAGGCTATACCCGCGCAGCACAGCAGGTGCTCGTGAGCTCGGCTCTGCGCGAGGGACACGAAGTGATCTCCGTCGTGTTACACACGAACAAGCCGGGAATTTGGGACGACAGTAAGACCCTACTGACGTATGGTTTGATCAAGCTTGGTTGCCCGCCCGAATCGATCGCGGACACCACTGATCGAGCGGACGAGCCAGGGGACTCTGAGGACGGCCAGGGGCAATAGTGCAGGTTTGTTTCTCGAGAAGCTTCGGCAAGCTTGTGTTGCTCCGTCGAGAAATGCTATGACGATCGCGGTTCGATGACTATCGTTCCGGCCTAACTAATCTCAAATATCCCGTCATCGACACGGCTGCGCATGGAATGGAAGAGCCGCAGGTGGTCTGAATCAAATCGGACGCGGCTCCTGATCCCAGCGTACAGCATCGTAGCTTTTAATGCCTGAAGCCAAACAACAAATCAGCAGTGCATGGGGAGAACGCGTGCGCGCCTTGCGCAATCTTCCTGCTCTGTTGCGAATCTTGTGGGACTCCGGCCCGTTAGTCGTTAGCTGGGGCATTCTTCTTCGCATCATCGTGGCTGCTGCACCCCTGGGTATCGCCTCGGTTGCTGCCTGGATTATCAACGGCATCCAGGGTCGCATGATGGGTCAGGACCTCCGTCCTAATTTCTGGTGGATGGTTGCGCTGGAAGTGGTTCTAGCTCTGTCCATGGCAGCCTTGCTGCGCGTCATCGACTATCTCGATTCCATGCTTTCGGACCGCTACACGCATTATGTCAGCATCCGAGTCATGGATCAGGCCTCAAAGCTCGATCTGACAACCTACGAGGACCCGATTTTTTATGACCGCCTGGAGCGCGCCCGCGTACAAGCCACCGACCGACTAGCGATGATCCAGCAGATGGGCCGCTTGCTGCAGCAATCGGTCACTACTCTGGTTTTTACTGTCCTGCTGCTGCGATTCTCGCCGTGGTTATTGCTGCTGATGGCAGCGGGGGTCCTTCCATCCTTTCTCGGCGAAACCCATTATGCCTTCCTAGGTTATGCTAAGAATTTTCGTCAAACCCCAGCCAAGCGGGAGATGGACTACCTGCGGCAGGTTGCCGGCAGCCGCGAAGGAGCAAAGGAACTCAAGGTGTTTGGCTTGAGCGGCTTCCTGACAGGCCGCTTCCGTCAGATTTCCCAAAGGATCTATGACGAAAATGTAGCGCTGTCTCGGCGCAAGCTTTTTTGGGGAGGCTCGCTTGCCCTGCTGGGCACGTTGGGATATTACGGGTCGTATGCCTTCGTCATCTGGCAGGCACTGCATGGCGCCTACGACATTGGCACCTTCACGCTTTTGACCACTGCAATTCAGCAGGCCAGCTCGAATTTGCAGCAGGCATTCTCCACGGGTTCCGGCATCGCCGACCAGGCATTGTTCCTGACCGATTTGATCGCGTTTTTCGAAATGAAGCCGACTTTACGATCCAAGCCGGAAGCGCTGCCGGCGCCTCGTCCGATTCGGGAAGGCTTTGAGTTTCGCAATGTCTCATTTATTTATCCAGGAACCGAGCGGTATGTACTGAGAAATTTCAACTTTGTCCTCGCGCCGGGTGAGCGCATTGCGCTGATCGGCGAAAATGGGCAGGGAAAAACTACTGTCGTAAAGCTAATCACTCGCCTCTACGATGTCACCGAAGGTCAAATCCTGCTCGACGGTATCGATTTGCGAGATTATTCCATCGAGGATCTGCATCACGAAATCGGAGTGATATTTCAGGACTTCATGCGATACGAGATGACGGCGCGTGAGAACATTGTCGTGGGACGTCTGGATGGCAACGCTTCCCTTGAATCCATCCAGCTGGCATGTATCGAGGAAGCTGCCCGGAAAAGCCAAGCTTCGCAGGTGATTCGAAAACTCCCCGAACGCTACGACCAGATGTTGGGCCGACGGTTTGAAGGTGGGGTCGATCTCTCCGCCGGCGAATGGCAACGCCTGGCGCTGGCACGAGCCTATCTCCGGGACGCGCAGCTTCTCATTCTGGATGAGCCCACAGCCGCACTCGATGCGAAAAGCGAACTTGAAGTCTTCGAACGTTTTGCAGAACTGACCTCTGACAAGATGGCGCTTTTGATCTCACATCGCTTTTCAACAGTGCGGATGGCGGATCGCATTGTCGTACTCGAAGCTGGAAAACTAGTGGAAGAAGGAACGCATGCACAACTCCTGGCTAAGGGCGGACGATACGCCACCATGTTTGAAATGCAGGCAGCAAGTTATCGATAAGGCTGCCGCTCCGTCACTATCAAACAATGATTGACTCCACATTCGATGTTGGACGTCCGGTTGCCGCACGAGCCGAGGAGCAAACTGAACCGCAGCTTCAGATTGATGAAATCGAAGTGCGACAGAAGGCCTCTAAAGCCGCGAACGCATGGCAGGTTCATCGCCGGCCACAAAATCCGGAACGCTGGAAATCAGACTGGGCCAGAACGCAAGCGATAATTATTCAGCTGCTGACCGACCTCGAACAAGGCACCTCAGGCGGGTCGCCCGTGGAAAGCAGGCAGACGGATAAAGTAACGGAGGCGGGGCTTTGGCTGAAGGAAAATCCGCGTCTTTTACGTGGAGCTATGCTGGAAATAACCGGCTCGGAACGAGAATTGAATCGCGCCCCCTGCGTGCGCACTGGCGGCCGGGAGAATCCGCGCGTCTTAGCACTCTCACGTGACCTGCTCGGCGCACTCCATGACCACTGGTCGGAACCCGGATTCACCGCCTACCTCGAAGAATTTCAGATGCGGCAACCGCTCGCATTGCGGGAATTATTCGTGTTTCCGCCGGCTCTAAAGCAAGCCATTCTCGAAAAGCTTGCTCCCGCAGCTACTGCGCTGATTCAAGGGCACGCCACGCACGAACAGATTGCGCTCGTCGTCTTTCTGATGCGCAGCCTGCAGGCCCTCTCAATAACCGGCTGGCGCGACCTGCTCGAGCCTCTGATTGTGATCGATCTGGTCCTGCGCAGGGACCCAGTCTATGCCCGGATGGATTATGCCAGCCGCGAAGCGTATCGCCGCGCAGTCGCTGAAATTGCTGAGCATTCCGAACTCTCTGAGGCCGATATTGCTGGAGCAGCAGCGGATCTCGCCGAAAAAGCCAAGACCGAACCAATCACCCAGCAGCGCATTCATGCGCGTAAAGCACATGTGGGCTACTACCTGATCGGCGAAGGTCGCGCAGCACTGTGTGCTCGCGTCGGATATCATGCACCATGGACCGATCGTGTTCGGAGTCTCGTAAAAGGCCATGCCGACGGGTTCTTCATCGGCGGGATTTTGGCAGTCTCGATCTTTCTCATCGGGATCATCCTGATCCCGGGCCTGGCCGATGACTATCCGCTGTTCGGGCTTGGGCTGGCGTTTCTGTTCACTCTGATCCCGGCTTCGCAGGGCGCTGTCGAGATCGTTAACCATCTCATGACCGCGCTCTTTAACGCGAGGCCGCTGCCGAAGCTCGACTACAGCGAGGGTATACCTCTTGAGGCCACAACCCTTGTTGCGGTTCCGGCGCTGTTACTCAACGAAAAGCAGACGCGGAAGCTGGTCAATGATATCGAGGTCCGCCACCTGGGGAATCGCGACAAGAATCTCCACTTTGCGCTTCTTACCGATCTGCCAGATTCGGTTGAAGAGCCGCGCGAGTTCGATACGCATCCTCTCACCGAGCTTGCCGCACAACTCATTGCCGATCTGAATCGTAAGTACCCGGATTCCGGATCATTTCTTTTGCTGCACCGCCATCGCATTTTCAATCCGAAGCAAGGAGTGTGGATGGGCTGGGAGCGCAAACGCGGCAAGCTGCTTGATTTGAATAAACTGCTGCGAGGCCACGATGGCAGCTTTCCCGTCCGGGCAGGCGACCTATCGGTATTGTCGAAAGTAAAGTACGTCCTGACACTCGATTCGGATACTCAGCTACCGCCCGGTACCGCTGCGCAGTTGATCGGCACAATTTGTCACCCTTTGAATCGCGCCATCATTGACCCTGTTCGCCGAATCGTTCGTGCCGGCTATGGAATTCTCCAGCCGCGCGTTGGCGTGAGCGTCCAATCGGCTTCCCGCTCACGCCTGGCCAGTTTGTATTCCGGGCAAACCGGGCTCGACGTCTACTCGAACGCTGTCTCTGATGTTTACCAGGATCTCTACGGTGAAGGCATCTTTACCGGCAAAGGTCTCTACGAAGTGGATGTACTGCAGCAGGTGCTCGACCGTCGCTTCCCGCGCAATTCCTTGCTCAGCCACGACCTGATCGAAGGCTTCTACGCGCGCGCAGGCCTGGTTACCGATGTCGAGGTGATCGATGATTATCCTTCGCACGTTAGTGCTTACAACCGCCGCAAGCATCGCTGGGTGCGTGGCGATTGGCAAATTGTGCGGTGGCTGTTTGGGCGAGTACCGGACGAGTCGGGTCAACTCGTGCCCAACCCCATCTCTACGGCTTCGCGCTGGAAAATACTCGACAATCTGCGCCGCAGCCTGGTCGAGCCGGCAACGTTTGCCCTCCTTCTCGCTGGCTGGTTTGGACTGCCGCGCGGTCCGGTGTTCTGGACGCTTGCAACCTTGTTACTTCTCTTTCTGCCGAGCTATGTCCAATTGCTGTTCGCGCTCATTCGGGCAGCATTTGCCGCGTCTACCAGTGGGCTCGTGGTGGACGCCCTGGAAAGATTCTATTCCAGTCAGGCCGTGGCCTTGCTCACGTTGGCATTCCTGCCGCACCAGGCCCTCCTTTCGATTGACGCAATTGTTCGCACGCTGGTCCGTAGCTTTGTCACGCGTCGGCGCCTGCTGGAATGGGAGACCGCAGCCGAAGCGGAAACCGGCCAAAAAGTTGCAGCGGTAGATCGCTATCTCAGTGCAGCGCCAGTCGTCTCCATCTTGATCGGGCTGCTACTTGGTTGGCTGTATCCGCATTCTCTCCTTATCGCTTCTCCCATTCTCCTGCTTTGGGCCTTCGGTTCGCGATTGTCGCTTTGGCTAAATCGCCCGACCCGCGAAGAGCTAGTGCCGATCAGTGCCAAGGATGAATCGTTTCTACGCGACATTCTCCTGCGCACTTGGCGCTACTTCGCTCATTTCTGCAATGAGACCAACCACTGGCTCATCCCCGACAATGTCGAAGAAGACAACTGGCAGGTCGCTCAGCGGGTCTCGCCGACAAATCTCGGACTGCTGCTCAACTCACGCGACGTGGCGCTCGAAGCCGGACATCTCACCATTGCGGAATACCTGGATCTGACGCAGCGCACACTGCACTCGCTCGACCGGATGGAGAAGTGCGATGGGCATATAAAGAACTGGTACAACATCATCACCCTGGAGGCCTTCGTGCCCGGCCTCATTTCCAGCGTAGACAGTGGTAACCTCGTCGGCTCCCTATGGACGCTGCGTATGCACTGTTTGGAGCTGGTCGACAAGCCGCTGCTCTCAAATCGCCTATTCCGCAGTGTGACTGACCACCTGCGACTGCTCCAGCAGCTCCGCCTCATCACCGACAGGGATGCCGGTACCTTTCAATCGATCTCCCTCGATGACGAAGACCGGATCCAGATGCTGCTAGCCTTTGCAAAAAGTCTGCAGGGTGACTCACGACCGGACGATGAAGCGGAGAAAAGTTCTCCGTCTTCATTTCTCACGCAGGCTGTGGCGCACACCCATGAAGATGAATACTGGATTGCGGCCACTCAAAAGCGCTTTACTGCGCTTTCCCAGCTCGTCAATAACTACTTCCCATGGCTGCTGCCGGAGTTCGCTCCCTTGCGCCGTACGGAAGGCCTGAACCTTTCAGCTCCAGCCGCCCGCGATCTTTCCCCACGTAACGCACCTGCATTCATCGATGAATTGAATTTCGCTCTAAAGCGCATTTCGTCCGTCGCAGAAGTGGCTTCGGAGCTTCATCTGCTCGCAGAGCAGCTCCGTAGTCTGCTGCCGGAAACACGCAAGAACTTCATCAACCTGACGGAAACCCTTCAACGCATCGCAGTGCGTACTGAACAATTGACCGAGGCTATGGATTTCGGGTGCCTTCTGCATCGCGGGCGGAATTTGCTGAGCGTTGCGCTGCGCGCCAATAGCGACAAGGTGGAGGACGCCTGTTATGATCTCCTGGCATCGGAGGCACGCACAGCCGGGTTCCTGGCCGTCGCCAAGGGCGACATCTCGCCGAGCACTTGGTTTTCAATGGGCCGTTCACACACGCTTGCCACCGGCAGCCCAGTGCTCATCTCGTGGACCGGCACTATGTTCGAATACCTTATGCCGGCGTTATGGATGCGCACTTACAGCGACACGATGCTCGATGGCTCGTTGCGCGCTGCCGTCACTGCCCAGCGCGCTCACGTGAATTTGCTCCGTATTCCCTGGGGAATCTCGGAGGCGGCTTATAGCACCCGGGACAAGGACGGGCTTTACCAATACCACGCTTTCGGCATTCCGGCTCTGGCCCTTTCCCCCAGCGCCGACGACGGTCCAGTCATTTCGCCCTATTCCAGCTTTCTGGCGATGCCTTTCGAGCGGGAAGCCGCCCTGGCTAACCTGCATAAGATTGCTGAAATGGGCTGGATCGGCGAATACGGACTTTATGAAGCCGGCGACTACCGAAAATCCAAAGACTCGCCTCCCCAAAAGCCCGAGCCAGTCATCGTCCGCTCCTGGATGGCGCACCATCAGGGAATCACCTTACTGGCGCTTGCCAATGTGCTTTTCGACGGTGCCATACACCGCTGGTTTCACGCGGATCCCCGCGTTCAGGCCTCCGAGCTGCTACTGCATGAAAAGCCGCTGCGCCCGTCTGCAATCGCAGCAATTCAGAAGGCCAGCGACCACTGACACCGCCGGAAGCGGAATGCGACAAGCCGCTCTACGCGGAGCACAGCTATCCCCCGCGGTTTGACGCACCACACCAGAATCTTCTGGCCTTCGCCAGAGCAAATTCTCATAATTTATAATCGATTCTAATTTCTCCAGATGGCGCGCATTTTGATCGTTGATGATGAAGCGGCGATGGTCGAGGTGATCTCGAACTTATGCCGCGACGCTGGCCATCAGCCTTTCCCATATACTTCCTCAGAGGCCGCGGGCCAGGCTATAGCCAAGGTCAATCCTCATCTTGTCGTCGTCGACGTCAAGATGGAGAAGGTCACCGGCTTTGATATCCTCCGGGAATGCCGCGATAAATTTCCGCAGACTGCGGTAATAATGATCACTGCTTTCGCCTCGGTTGAGACCGCAGTTGAGGCCCTCAAAATCGGGGCCTACGACTACATTACTAAGCCGTTTAAAGTTGATGAGTTGCTTTTGTGTATTCAGCGCGCGCTGGACTATCAAGCGGCCCTTCGCGAAAATGTTTACCTCAAGCGCGAGCTCCGGGAGCGCTATAAGTTCGAGAATCTGATCGGGACGAGCTCGCGTATGCAGGGGATTTATCGCCTAATCGCCAAGGTCGCAGATACCGACAGCACGATTCTCATCCAGGGCGAAAGCGGCACCGGCAAAGAGCTTGTGGCCAGAGCACTGCATTTCAATAGTTCAAGGCAGCACCATCCTTTCGTGGCGGTGAATTGCAGTGCCTTGCCTGAGAATCTTCTTGAATCCGAGCTTTTCGGGCACACGCAGGGTGCCTTCATCGGCGCGGTGGTTGACAAAGCGGGCCTGTTCGAAGAGGCCAACCATGGGACGCTGTTTTTGGATGAGGTAAACTCAATACCGCTCCAACTCCAGACCAAGCTGATGCGTGTCCTCCAAGAGCGACAACTTCGAAGGCTCGGTGACACAAGAAAAATCCCGATCAATGTCCGGACAATCACCTCCTCGGATAAGAACCTCAAGGCAAAGGTCCGATCTGGCGGTTTTCGGGAAGATCTTTATTACCGCCTGGCTGTAATTCCGATTGAAATTCCCCCGCTGCGCGAGCGCCTCGAAGATCTGCCGCTGCTGGTCAATCATTTCCTTGACAAGTACGCCAGCCAAAGCGGGACAGAGCCGAAGAAGATCGATGCCAAGGTAATGGAGCGGCTTGCCCACTACACCTGGCCTGGCAACGTACGGGAATTGGAAAATGCCATCGAGCGAGCTTGTGCGCTATCCGAGGACACAGCGATCAACGCGAGCGATTTGCCCCCACAGGTCCTGGAGGAAGCGGAGAAATTCGAATCGCATGCCGAAATCGAATGGCAGGTTGGTCAGCGGCTGGACGATTTCGTCCGGAATCACGAACGGAAATACGTTGAGATGACGCTGAAATTCAATCAGGGCTCGAGGGAAAAAACCGCCAGTATGCTCGGCATCAGCATCGCGACGCTTTATCGGAAGCTGGATTTGAAGCATCACCGAGGTTGAATGGCCTGAGCGGGTTCGGCGGCCTGCGCGCTCCGGACGTTGAGGGTATGACGGTAGGGCTCATCCGCCGCGGCGGATGAGCGTAAACCGCAAATGTTGTTAGCCCCTTGAGGCTCAAACTAAATTCCGAAATTCGGCGGCGACGGAGCGCCGCCCTCCATGGTAGTTTCGAATCTGGGCTAAAAGAATGCTAACTGGAGCCCGCTCATGCCGCCCAAGCCGCTGAACCGCTCCCTCTTGCAGTTTCCGTGCCACTCCTTTAGACTCCTTTTTTGCGGAGACTTTTCTGTCCTCTATGGCCACCCAGGGTTTGCATCAGGTTCAAAATCTGTCCATGCAGCAGGTGCTTGCACCTCAGCTGCAGCAAAGTCTTCAGATTCTGCAGGCACCTACGCTGGAGTTGCGAAACATCGTCCAGCAGGAGCTGCAAACGAATCCGGTGCTGGAGGACGAACCCGGGACCTACGAGAGCGAGGATAGCCCTGGTGAGGACGCCGATTTTCAAGAGGAATTCGAACGCCTGGCCCGGCTCGACGAGGAATGGCGAGATTACATGGCGCAGAGTACTAGCTACGCCTCCCGCAACCAGGAAGATGAGGAGCGCCGCCAATTCTTTTTCGACTCGCTTGCCACACAGGAGACGCTTCAGCAACATCTTCTGGAACAGCTCAACACCGCTGACGTTTCCGGGGCGCAACGTCGCGCTGCTGAGCTAATCATCGGAAATATCGATGATTTCGGCTTTCTTCCCATCTCACTCCAAGAAATCGCGGCAACCAGCCAAATTCCGATCGCGGACTTGCAGCCAATGCTGGAGCTTATCCAGACGTTTCATCCGGTTGGCGTCGGCGCCCATAACTTGGGTGAATGCCTCCTGATTCAGCTTCGGAGGTTAGGAAAAGAAAGCGGTCTGGAGTACCGGATAGTCGATCAGCATTTGGAGGATCTGGGGAGGAAAAAATTTCCAGAGATCGCCCGGCGCCTGGGAGTGAGTGTGGACGAGGTGCAGCGTGCGGCAAACTTTATTTCGACGCTCGATCCCAAGCCAGGCCAGATTTTTGCACCAGACCCGAACAGCTACGTCCTCCCCGATGTTCTCGTTGAGAAAGTAGGGGACGATTACTCAGTCGCTCTAACCGGGGATCAGATCCCTCATTTACGAATCAGCAAGACCTACAAAGATCTCATGGCTCAAGGGCGGAATGGTTCGGAAGTCCGCGACTATATCCGGGAAAAAATTCGCAGCGGAAAATTCCTGATCAAGAGCATTCACCAGCGCCAGCAGACCATCCTGAACATCGCGAACGAGATCGTAAACCGTCAACGCGAATTCCTCGATCATGGCACCCCCTTCCTCAAACCGATGACAATGGTCCAGATTGCCGAGGTGGTCGGGGTTCACGAAACGACTGTCAGCCGCGCGATCTCGGGCAAATATATGGCGACGCCACAGGGCGTGTTCGAGATGAAATATTTCTTTACACCCGGGTATCAGACAGCGCATGGGGTCGCACTCAGTAATACCAGCGTTAAAGAAGCTATCGGAGATCTGGTGCGGCACGAGGAAGCACGCAATCCCTTAAGCGACAAAGAAATCGTGGAAATTTTGTCAGAGCGGGGAATCCCTATTGCTCGGCGGACGGTGGCCAAATATCGTGCGGAACTAAATATTCTACCGAGCAACCTTCGAAAGCAGTTCTGAAGTGGGGAAAGATTCGGGCTCCGGCCAGAAGCGATTGGCGTACCGGTTAAGATGTAAGCTTAGTTAAGCGTTGTAGGGCGCCTGGGCCAGGCGCCGGAATTCCCTGGCGGCTGAGCCAGCCGCCCTACAACGCTTAACCACCGCGCCGGCGGGACGGCAGACCAGCCGAGAATTTCTGGCTTGCTACCATATCACTCTTTATCCCAAATTCCGAAGTTCCGGCGGCTGACAAGTTAATCTCATGAGTAGGTAGTCCGCTTGCGAGGAGAAGATGGTAACGCCATGGCTCTGTTGAATTGGCTGAAATCGAAGAAGGCTCCGCCGCGAACCGAGCCGGTGCCGCCGTCCAGCGCCGGCCTTCCGGACTCTCATTCCGACCAAGTCGCGCCCCCACGGCCTGAGCCAACAATCTCTTTACGGCTCCAGCCGATTCTCAAAATGCTGCCGCCTCAACTTGGGCAACCAACACTTCCCTCGATCATCGACACTGACGAAGAAATTGCTCTTCCCTTCAAGTTGATTCAATCACAGTTGAGTTCCGGCCGGGTCGTGGTAAAGGCCGCTACCCTGCTAGAGGCGATGCCAGAGCACATCCGTACTGCCCTCAGCGAAATCGACTCCAGCGCAAAAATTCCCATCCCACTACAAGAGATCTTTCGCAACCTGCCAAATGACGCAATAAAACTGCGGGACGATCAGGTCATCGAACATCCCGACGAGATCGTGCCAACACCGTTCACCGAGAAAGCTCAGGAAGACGCGAAACGATTCGCCGAGCTTGCTGCGCCACCGGGACCCGATGTGGTCGTTGCCCCTCCGGATACCGGCTTCGCGCACCTCAATTCCATTTTCCTGACGGATGAGCCGCTGAACTTGCCGGCCGTACTCGCGAAAATAGCGCAACTCCCAGGCATTGAAGCCTGTCTTCTGACAACTGGCGATGGTCGAATTATCTCGGGCAGTCTCGGCAATGAGAAACTCAATCACACCGTACAGACGCTGATTTCGAGGTTGTTCGACGAGAGCAAATCAAAGCTGAGCGGACTGGGACTCTCGCCCTTGCAAACAATCACTTACTTCTGCCGGGACGAACAGCTAAGCAGCTTCGGGCAAGACAACGTCTATT
This sequence comes from Chthoniobacterales bacterium, assembly GCA_049585495.1. GTDB lineage: Bacteria > Verrucomicrobiota > Verrucomicrobiia > Chthoniobacterales > JAFAMB01 > JBAUZZ01. Next base: position 26,143 of record JBAUZZ010000084.1, read on the forward strand.
TAACAGTTATCCATCCTCAACGCCCCTTTAAGCCGGGCGTGCGTGAAAAGATATTCCGCGTCTTGGCAGAACTGGCTAAAATGGAGGACAAAATCTTCACGTGAGTAAGACATGGCGTTCATTAACTACGCAAATAAAGAGATCCAATTTAAGATTGTCTATTACGGCCCAGCTTTGTGCGGTAAAACGACCAATCTTGTCTATATCCACTCTCGAATCTCTCCCGCCTATCGAGGTGATCTGATCTCGCTCGCCACTGCGGCCGACCGAACGCTGTTCTTTGATTTTCTGCCGATCAGCTCGGTTGTTCTCCGGGGGTTTAAGACTAAGATTCAGCTCTACACTGTCCCCGGCCAAGTCATCTATAACACGACTCGGCAACTCGTGCTCCGGAACGTTGACAGCGTTATTTTTGTGGCCGACTCACAGTGGGACAAGATGGAGCAAAACGTCGAGAGCTTCCGGAACCTGGAGGAGAACCTCGAGAAACAACACTTAACCCTGGATGACATTCCGTATGCCCTCCAATTTAATAAGCGCGATCTTCCCAACACGGCTCCGGTCAACTATCTGGAATATCTATTGAATAATCGCAAGACGCGGGTCCGGAGTTTTGAGACGATCGCAAGCACGGGTATGAACGTGTTCACCGCACTAGATGCAATCACCCAACTTTTGCTGCACAAATTTAACCGCGAAAATCAGCCCTTGGTTCCCAGTCCCCGCTAGCCCGCAAATCTCACGCACCATATGCATCCGTACGCTTAATGCGGGCTAAACCGCTTCCTTGCGTAATCTTATCAACTCATCTATAGATCCCGCATGATCGACTACATGCAAAAGGGAGGGCCGCTGATGTGGCTGATCCTGCTGTGCAGCATTGTTTCGGTCGCGGTTTTTCTGGAGCGAATCCTCTATTTCCATCGTGCCAGTGTCAATGCTGGGGAATTTCTGCAAGGGCTTTCCAATTTAATTCGCAGCCGCAACTTCGCCGAGGCCCGGGTCGAATGCCAGGCGACTTCTGTTCCTGTGACCCGGGTCATACATGCTGCGATTGTCCGGCATAAGCTCCCGCGATCCGAGTTGCGAGAGATCGTTCAAGAGGCGGGCCAACTCGAGGTTCCGCGTTTGGAACGAAATCTCGGGATCTTAGTGGCTATTGGATATATTTGCCCCCTAATCGGCCTGCTCGGGACCGTGACTGGCCTCATTCAGGCCTTCGTCCAATTGTCCGCTAACAACGGTTATGCGACGCTCGCTGATGTTTCAGGTGGGATCTATGAAAGCCTACTGACGACCGCGGCAGGCCTGGTCGTAGCGATTCCCACGATTCTGGCTTACTGCTTCCTCTCCGCACGATTGAACGCGCTCCTCCACGACATGGAACGAGCGGGAATCGAAGTGGTTAATCTTCTGACTGAACTCGAGCAAGCGCCTTCAATTATCGAATTCGATCCGGCCTCGCAATCGGCGAGCGAGCATCGATGAAACTGACCCGGTCTGTTCGCCTCAATCCGTATCTGATCTTCATCGTCCCACTGGTGGACGTGACCTTCCTTTTACTGCTCTTGTTCTTGGCGAGTTCGACTTTCCTGCTACATCCCGGAATCAGCGTGACCCTCCCATTCTCCAAGTTCACTCTTGGCCCGCAGAAGAATCCGGTCATTGTCAGCGTCACGGCTGGTCCGTTCCCTTCGGTTTACTACCGAGACCAGCAGGTGGCGATTGAGGAATTAGGGAAGCGCCTTGATGCCGATCCAGTACCCGAAAAATCGGTGATTATCCGTGCAGACCGGATGGCTCCCCAGGGGACCGTGGTCGAAGTAATGAATCTCTGCCTGGAACGGGGCTACTCCGTCGTCCTGGCCACGGCGCCTCGAAAACAATGAACGAAAGGTCTCTGAATCATCAGCTTATCTTCGACTGGCAAAAGACCCGTTGGGACTACAGACTTCCGGTGCTGGTTGGCATCTCGTTCGTCGGCCACATTCTCTGCTTCTACATTTTTCACATCGTCTACCCAGCGACCACGTCGCTTTTACCGCCCGCCGCCCAGATATCTGTGCTCGATCCGCAGAATCCTCAAGACCAACAGATTTTAGACTGGGTCGAAGTCAACGATCCTGCTGCGATCAGCGTTCCATCGTTTCGCCCGCGCCTCATCGGACAGTTAACGCCGCGATATCGGCCGAGTTTTTCAACGGTGTCGCCTCAGCTCCTGCCACTGACGCCGGACGCGCCCAAGCCCCAGGGACTGCCCTCGCTCTTTTCTCCAGAAAATTTGTCGTCGATCCGCAGCCCACCAGTCCAAGCAGGGCAGACACTGACGTTTCCTACCCGCGTAGAGGTCTCACCAACTTTGCAGCTTAAGCTGCGAAGTCTGTCGCCTCCGTTTCCCACGACTTCGAAGCTGGTCGAGCCATCTTCCTTTTTCGTCGGCGTCAACAGGGATGGCACAGTCGATTATGCCTTCCTTTGGACGTCGAGCGGCGACAACAATTTAGATCAAATGGCCGACCGTTTCGTGCGGACATTGAAGTTTGACCCGGCCGCATCGGCGACTTGGGGCACAGTCCAGCTCCGCTGGGGCACCGACGGGCGAACAGAAGGTGAAGGCCCGCCTGAGGATTGAATCTGCGCAACGCCTGTCGGGTGTTTTTGAGAAATCTTGTTGCCGCGTCACGATTCGCGCTAGAGAATGAGCGTCTTCCGAAAGTCTTTCTAAGCGTGCCATGATTCGAGTGGAGCTCCCGGTTCTGGTTTTTATCTACTTGTTTGTTTTTCTTGCCGCCGTTTTCTCCCTCTGGATCGCTTACGAATGGCGTCGCCAGAGAAGCGAAAAAGAGGCCTTGCGTTACCGGGTGCAATGCACGATCTGTGCCTCTATTTTCGAAGACAAGACGAGCACCCTGCTCCCGCGATGCCCTCGGTGTGGCAGCTTGAATGAACGATTCAGAATAGGAGGACTATAAGTTTATGGGAATGTTCATCGGCCGAAATCGGAAGGCTCGTGTAACATACGGCTTTGACGAAATTGCGCTTGCGCCCGGTAGCGTAACCATCAACCCGAACGAGGTCGATATTACCTTCTCACTCCCTCGAAAGAATGATGAACCGCTCCGGCAGCCAATCACGATCCTGGCGAGCGCGATGGATGGGGTTGTTGATGTTCCTTTCGCAATCGAGATGGGCAAACTCGGCGGCCTTGCTATCCTGAACCTCGAAGGAGTCCAAACTCGGTACAAAAATCCGGAAGAGGTCCTGCTGAAGGTACTGGAAGCCGATAAAGAACAAGTAACGGCGCTGCTTCAGAAGATCTACCAGGAACCGGTCCAGGAAGATTTGATCGCCGCTCGTATCAAAGAAATCAGGGACGCAGGCGTGATGACCGGGGTAAGCTCGATCCCTCAGAAGGCGGAGCGTTACGGTCGCATCGCTCAGGCAGCTGGAGTAGACGTATTTGTCGTTCAGAGCACCGTCTCAACGGTTCGCCATATATCAACGGAATATAAATCTCTCGACCTCAAGAGATTTTGTGAGCAGATGTCTTGTCCGGTAATCGTAGGCAATACAGTCAGCTACGAGGTGACTTTGGAAATCATGGGGTGTGGTGTTGCCGGCGTTCTTGTTGGAGTCGGACCGGGGGCCGCTTGTACTTCTCGCGGAGTGCTCGGATTGGGGGTGCCCCAGGTGACCGCTACGGTCGACTGCGCGGCCGCCCGCGACCACTTCTATAAAAAGAGTGGAAAGTATATTCCGATCATCACAGATGGCGGTATGAGCAAGGGCGGCGACGTTTGCAAGGCGCTCGCTTGCGGATCGGATGCGGTCATGATTGGCAGTGCTTTTGCCAAAGCTGTTGAGGCCCCGGGAAAAGGGTATCACTGGGGGATGGCTACGCCTCACGCGAATCTGCCGCGCGGCACCCGAATCCATGTCGGGACAACCGGTCCGTTGAGACAGATACTGTTCGGGCCGGCCGAGGTCGATGACGGAAGTCAAAATCTCGTGGGGGCAATCACCACGTGCATGGGAAACGTCGGCGCTGCCAACCTGCGCGAGTTCCAGGAGACTGAGATTATCATCGCCCCATCGATCAAAACCGAGGGCAAACTGTTCCAGCAGGTGCAGATGGTCGGGATGGGATCTCGCAATTCCTAAAATTTAGATTGGCCAATCGAATGCTGCTCTCTAACCCCGTTACGAACTACCCATGAGCTATCGACGTGTTGTAGTAACCGGTATGGGAGTGATATCCCCGGTAGGAAACGACCTTAAGACATTCTGGGACAATCTCGTTAGCGGGAAAAGCGGGATCGGGCGGATAACACAGTTCGATGCGTCCACCTACGATTGTCAGATCGCCGGGGAAGTGCGCAATTTTGTTCCGGCAGAATATCTCAGAAACCCTAAGGAGGTCCGGCGTACCGACCGCTTCACCCAGTTCGCAATGGCCTGCTCCAAGCTCGCGATCGAAGACAGCGGTCTTGATCTGGAGAAGGTCGACAAGACCCGATTTGGCGTCTTGGTCGGCAGCGGCATCGGCGGCCTGCGGACGCTCGAAGACCAACATACGATCCTGATGAATAAGGGCGCCTCGCGCGTTTCTCCCTTCATGGTCCCGATGATGATTGTAAATATGGCAAGCGGACTAATCTCGATCGAGTACGGGCTGGAAGGCCCGAACTTCGCGATCGTCAGCGCCTGCGCAACCGCCGCAAATTCAGTGGGAGAGGCCTGGCGAATGATCCGCTATGGCGAGGCCGAGCTGTTTCTCGCCGGTGGCTGCGAAGCGGTCGTCTGTCCGCTGGGCATAGCCGGATTCTGTTCGATGCGGGCAATGAGCACGCGCAACGACGAGCCCGAAACCGCCTCGCGGCCTTTTGACCGAGATCGCGATGGATTCGTCATGGGAGAAGGCGGCGGGGTTCTGGTCTTGGAGGAATATGAGCACGCGAAGGCTCGGGGAGCCGAGATCTACTGCGAGCTGGCCGGGTACGGGCTAACCTGTGACGCCTACCACATGACGGCGCCGAAACCCGACGGCGCTGCGGTCGCCAGAGCAATGCAGAGCGCGATTGAGCATGCCGAGGCTCGGGTAGAAGAAATCGACTACATCAACGCCCACGCAACCTCTACCCCGGTCGGCGATGTTTCCGAATCGAAGGCGATCAAGTTATTCGCGGGCGCCCACGCCAAAGGAGGATTGCTGGTCAGCTCTACCAAATCGATGACCGGCCACCTCCTGGGAGGTGCCGGCGGAATCGAAAGTGCCGTTTGTGTTCTAGCAATCAGGCACGGCGTGGTACCACCGACGATTAATCTATACAGGCCGGATCCGGAGTGCGACCTCGATTACGTGCCCAACACTGCTCGAGAGAAGAAGGTTCGTTTGGCTCTTAACAATTCGTTCGGCTTCGGAGGTCACAACGTGACTCTGGCGTTCAAGGCGTTGTGAAGCGGCTATAATCCTTGAGCGTGCATCGCTCAAAAATCTCTAATGATTTGTGAGCGACGCAGGCTAGGTGGTTTTGCTTTTCAATTGAACAAGCACGTATTCCTTCTCCTCCTGACGGCCATACTCTGGTCGTTAGGGGGTGTACTCATTAAGTCGATCGATTGGACTCCGTTGGCAATCGCCGGTTCGCGAAGCTTGATCGCGATTGTTATCATCAGCCTTCTCCAACCAGCGACCTTGAACAAGCTTTCCTGGCGCGTCGTCCCCGGCGCGATGGCCTACGCCGCTACGGTGATTCTGTTTGTCGTTGCAACCAAATTGACCACCGCCGCAAATGCGATCTTTCTTCAGTATACGGCTCCAATTTACATCGCCTTGATCGGCCCCTGGTTCCTCGGAGAGCATACCCGCTGGCAAGATTGGGTTTTGATCGCATTCGCGCTATGCGGCATTGCCTTGTTTTTCTTTGACCGGCTTAGCCTCGATGGTCTCTGGGGAATAGTCGCCGCCTTGGCCAGCGGACTTGCCTTCGCCTGGCTAACCATCCTCATGCGACATCAACGCAAAGGTTCGCCCGAGGCCGTCGTGTTGCTAGGAAACATCGTCACATTCGTCGTAACGATCCCTTGGATGATCCCGGTAGTAAACCTGCGGCAGAATGCTCCCTGGCTTCTGGCTCTTGGTGTTGTTCAGCTCGCCATCCCCTATCTCCTTTATTCAGTGGCCATCCGGCACGTGCGCGCCCTCAATGCGTCGCTCATTGGCATCATCGAACCGATTTTAAATCCGGTCTGGGTGATGCTGCTAAGGGCGGAACTTCCCGCCCCCTGGTCCATCGCCGGAGGAGCCATCGTACTGACCAGTTCGGTCCTGCGGAGCGTCGTAGCTGTGCGAGAACATCGAATCACGCCTATGCCTTCTCCGGAGGCGGTCGCGGAGGAGTCAGACTAACCTGCATCGCTCACAAATCCTTAGAGATTTGTGAGCGATGCAGGCTGGCGGGACTGGGCCACGATTTCGGCTCGACTGATTCGCTGGATCATAGTTTTCTGATTTAATTGATTATACAATTATTGCTTATACAACTATATTTCGGAGCGGTTGCCAATGCAACTATTTTTTGGTAGCTTCGGGCCATGCCCGCGCTGAGCGCCGCCCATCACCAGGCCTGGTACGTGTTCCTCACCGCCCACGCCAAACTGGTCGACCGCGTCAACCGCCACCTGACGGCAGCCGGGGTGCTCTCGCTGGAGTGGTATGATGTGCTGCTCGCCCTTAGCCAGGCTCCCAAGCACCGGTTACGCATGAGCGAGCTGGCAGAAAAAGTAACGCTTAGCCGGAGCGGCCTGACTCGCCTCGTCGATCGCCTGGAAGCAACCGATTTGCTGCGTCGAGAAAACTGCGCTGAAGACCGGCGAGGCGCTTTCGCAGTGCTGAGTCCGGCCGGACTTCGGGCTCTAAAGAAGACCTGGCCTAATTACGAAAAAGAAATTCAACGCAGCTTTGCGCGGCAGATTGATGCCGAGGAAGCCAAGGTCATCGCGGCGGCGTTGACCAGGGTTGTGCAAGCAATGGAAGACGTAGCCACTCCGTCCGGGTCAGGCAATAGAGGACATGGCGTCGGAGTGGGTGGCCATCCGGCAGATTCGGATGGTTGAAATCTCCACCGATCACCCGCTTCATGCCGATTCGTTCCATAACCCGGATCGATGGAACATTCGCTGGCACCGTAAATGAGACGATCGCGTCGAGCCTTACCTCGTCAAAACCGAACGCCAAAGCCGCATGCGCCCCTTCCGTTGCATAACCGTTGCCCCAATACCGGGAGGCCAGTCGCCACGCGACCTCGACGCAGGGAGTAAAGGGAGCTGTAAAACGCGGGACAGAGAGCCCAACAAAACCGATAAAATCTGCAATTCCTGGGATTTCAACTGCCCACAAACCGAAGCCGTACCGTGCGAAGTGGGCACCGATCCGCTCGGCTGCCGCGTCGCCCGCTTCCCGGTCAAGCAGTTCCGGCAAGTGTTGCATTACCTGCGGGTCGGCATTGAGTTCTGCAAACGCGTCGAGATCTCGGTCAAGCCACGGCCGGAGGATCAATCGTGGGGTTCTCAGGGTCGGAAAAGGTTTCATGAACTTTGGGCGAAGTCGGGAGCGCCGCCCTCCAACACAATTTCGAGGCCTGGACTAAACCTTCACTCGCTCGATCGTGGCGCCCAATTCGCTCAGCTTTTCATCAAGCAGCTCGTATCCCCGATCGATATGGTACACCCGGCTAACCTCGGTCATGCCCTCGGCTTTCAATCCCGCTAAAACCAGTGCAGCTGAAGCCCTTAAGTCGCTCGCCATTACCGGCGCACCACTTAGCGAGTCGACGCCGCGGATCCTTGCGGTCGCCCCGTCCAAATCGATGGCGGCGCCCATCCGCTTCAACTCCGACACGTGCATGAAACGTCGCGGAAAGATATTCTCGGTGATAGCGCTCTCGCCGGGGGCCATCGCCAACAGCGCACACATCTGCGCCTGCATATCGGTCGGGAAACCGGGATATGGTTCGGTTTCGAGGCTCAGCGGACGCGGAGTCCCGTTAGCCTGGATCGTCAAAGAAGTGCTGTTGCTGGCAACTTGATAACCGCAAGCCTTCAAGGCGTCGCTAACCGCGGTCACGTGATCAGCGTTGGCTCGAGTGATCGTCACCTCTTTACCTGCAATTGCTCCTGCGATCAAAAACGTTCCTGCTTCGATCCGATCCGGTATCACCTCATGCTCGGCGCCGTGCAATTCCCTCACTCCGTCAATTACTATCCGCGAGGTTCCCGCTCCCTCAATTTTCGCTCCCATCTTGTTGAGAAAGTTCGCCAAATCGACAACCTCCGGTTCGCGGGCGGCGTCTTCGATGATGGTGGTACCGTCCGCCAGTACTGCCGCCATGATCACGTTGTCGGTTCCAAGGACGGTGGTGCCAAGCTTACCGCGCAAGGAAATCTTTGCTCCCCGGAGGCTGGGTGCCAAGACCTTAACGTTGCCGGCATGGACGCGCACGGCAGCGCCAAGGGCCTCGAACCCTTTCAAATGCAAATCGATCGGGCGGTCTCCGATCACACAGCCGCCAGGGAGAGATACCGTGGCTTCCTTCTCGCGGCCAAGCAGCGGGCCTAACACGCAGACCGACGCGCGCATCTTTCGCACAACATCATACGGCGCAACGGTATTCACCTTCTCTGCCTTGACAGTCACGATTCCGCTGGCACGCTCAACTTCGGCTCCGAGATGGTTGAGGATCTGGAGCATGTAGTGAACATCACTCAGGTCGGGAACCCGATGAATCACGCACGGCTCGTTGGTCAGCAGCGTCGCTGCAAGGATCGGAAGGGCAGAGTTCTTTGAACCACTGATTCGAACCGTGCCCGCCAAAGAATGACCTCCATGAATGATGATCTTATCCATACCTAGCCCTGACGACTCGTTGGACTCCTTGGTAATCATTCCTCACCGAAATGTCCCGATAATTCTGCCCAGCGAACAGCTCTCGGACCGGTTCGGCCTGATTTCGCCCCACCTCTAAGGCAATGAGTGCGCCCGGGGCAAGCTTTGTTGGCAACGAACAGACCAGATTCCGGATGACCACTAATCCATCGAGCCCACCATCTAAGGCGACTCTCGGGTCGTGTTTGACTTCGCGCTGCAAAGCGTCCAGCTCAGCGGTTGGGATGTATGGGAGGTTGGCTACAACCCAGTGAAACAAGCCCTCTGTGTTATGGACCAGATTGGATTGGACAAAGTCGATGTTGGACTCAAGGCCAAAGCTCGCCGCATTCTCGCGGGCCAAAGCCAGCGCGTCCGTTGACACGTCAACTGCAGTTATTTTCAGCTGAGGTATTTCCAGCGCAAACGTAATCGCCAGAATGCCACACCCCGTTCCAACGTCGATCAGACGTGTTCCCTCTTTGGGCGCTCCCTTCAGTTGGTCGAGAACAACCTCGACCAGAAGCTCAGTCTCGGGACGCGGGATAAGCGCCCGCCGGTCCGTCTTGAACGGGCGGCCGTAAAAGTCCCAGCTACCGAGGAGATGCTGCAGCGGTTCCCCCTCTGCGCGTCGGCGGACCCTTTCACGAAGCGGGGCCAATTCAGCTTCTTTAAGCTGGCGGTCAAACTCGAGGTAAAGTTCGATCCGCTTTTTCCCGAGGGAATCGGCCAGCAGATGCTCAATATTCAACCGCGGTTGGTCGATCCCTTTGCGAGCAAAGTATTCAGAGGTCGATTGAAGAAGTTCGAGAACAGTCACGGTTCAGGCAATCGCCTTCTCCAAGCCAGCTTCCTTCAGGCGCTGCTCCAGGTCGCTCGCTTGCAGCGCCGTGATCATCTCATCCATCTGTCCGTCGATAAAGAGATCGAGGTTGTAGAGCGTGAGGCCGATGCGATGATCTGTCACCCTGTTTTGCGGAAAATTGTACGTACGAATTTTCTCTCCCCGTCCTCCCGACCCGATCAGACTCCGCCGGTGCGCAGAATATTTTTGCGCCTCTTCCTGCTGTTTCTCTTCGAGCAACCGGGATCGGAGGATCGCGAGAGCCTTCTCTTTGTTTTTCTGCTGACTGCGCCCATCCTGGCAACGAACAATCTTTCCAGTAGGAATGTGAAGGATTTGCACAGCCGAATCGGTGGTATTGACACCTTGGCCGCCTGGTCCTCCGGCCCGGCTAACTTCGACACGGATATCTTCTGGTTTAATTTCGATATCGATCTCCTCGGCTTCGGGAAGCACAGCAACCGTTGCCGTAGAGGTATGAATCCGACCCTGCGCCTCTGTAACAGGCACCCGTTGCACTCGATGAACGCCACTCTCGTATCGCAGGACGCGAAAACCTGATTCGCCACTGAGTCTAAAAATTATTTCTTTAAACCCCCCCAGCTCGGATGGGCTGGTTTCTAACTCCTCGACCTTGAATCCATGTGCCTCGGCAAACCGGCAATACATCCGGTAAAGATCGGCAGCAAATAGCGCCGCTTCATTTCCGCCAGTCCCGGCCCGAATCTCCATGATCGCGTCACGGTCTTCGTTTGGTTCCTGCGGCAGAAATGCCAGCTGTATGTTGTGCGTGAGACCCTCCACTTGTCTCTCCAGGAGCGGTATTTCTGCCCGGGCGAGTTCTGCAAGTTCCGCGTCTTCAGAACCGGCTAGTTCCCGGTTCTGTCCGAGCTCCTTTTCAGCCTTCTGAAGTGTCCCCCAATTCTGCAACAGCGATTTAATGCGCGAATGCTCACGCATGACTTCCTTCGCGCTCCTGGGATTTTCGAAGAGCGACGCGGAAGCAATCTGATCCTCCAGCTCCTGGAATCGCTTCCGTTTCTGCGCTATGAGCGGGCCAAAATCCATAGAAGCAAGAAAACGGTGATTGCGCCGAAGGCGCTCTCACCGTCGCGACTGAGTCGTCCAACGCTACTTGCCTTTGCCAAGCAGAGTCTTACCGTATCGGCGCGCGAACTTCTCTACTCGTCCGGCGGTATCGACAAATTTCTGTTCTCCAGTGAAAAACGGATGGCAGGCAGCACAAATACCAATCTTGATGTCCCGTCGAGTCGACCGGGTATGATAGACAGCCCCGCACGCGCAAACGATCGTAGCTTCAACATATTTCGGGTGGATATCTGCCTTCATGTCTGTAAAAAGAGGTGGAAACTAACACACGGTTAAGTTGACGCAAGTGGAACCCCGACCTTTTCACTCTCGTTGGGCCGATTTGCTGGCGACGCGCGCAGATGAAGCTGCCATTTTTTCCGACACCGGCGTCGCGTTGCGAACATTCGGGCAGATCGAGCTGGAACGCCAGAATTGGCGGGACCGACTCAACGGGCTTCCCCCGCGCGCAACCGTAATCGGACAGCTAGGGAACGATCCGAGCTGGCCGGCACTGTTCCTAGCTTGCCTGGACCTCGATCTGGTGCTCACGCCGATCGAGGCAGACATTTCCGAACCTCAACTGCAAGATGTTCTGCGGGTCACTCAACCCCAGGCGCTCATTCGTGTTCAATCCTTGGAGCGCTTAAGCGCCGCGCAGATTAGCTGGGAGAGCCCCTGCCCGGACCTGCTCAAAATCACATCGGGAACCACCGGGCTGCCACGTGCGATCCGAGTTCGGGAGGAACATCTGTTGGCCGACTGCCGCAACATCTGCGCTTCTATGGGCATTGGGCCGCAGGACACTAACTTCGGCATAGTTCCCTTCTCGCACTCTTACGGATTTAGTAATCTGATCACGCCGCTGATTTACCAAGGGACCCGCCTCGTCTGTTCGACAGACCGGGTACCACGTGCCGTGCAACAGCACCTCGAAACGTCCGGCGCAACGGTATTTCCGGCCACTCCGACGTTATTTCAGGCTCTGGGGTCGCTTACGGACACTTCGTCGCTTGGAAAGGTCCGGCTCTGCATCTCGGCCGGGGCGTCGCTTCCCGCGGAAGTCGGACGGCAATTCCATAACCGATTCGGAATGCGGATTCACAGCTTCTACGGGTCATCTGAGTGCGGCGGAATAAGCTACGATCGAGAAGGCAGAATTGATCAACCGACCGGATTTGTTGGCTCCCAGATGGATGGTGTCCGGATAACGGCCTTGGACCATGACCGGATCGCGGTCTGCGGTGCTAACGTGAGTGATGGCTACTTCCCTACGCCTGATCCCGAGGTACTTGATGGGGTGCGATTCATTCCCGGGGACCTTGTTCGGTTTTCGGCTGATGGCATTGTGCTTTATGGGCGTTCCTCGGATTTCATCAACGTCGCTGGAAAAAAGGTTCATCCGTCAGCGGTGGAAGAATGTCTTCGACAATGTCCAGGTGTTGTGGACGCGATCGTATTTGGGATACCATCGCACGCGAGAAATGAAGACTTGGTTGCCTATGTCGCGGGGGATGCTTCCTTGTCCAGGCAAAAGCTCCAAACGCATTGCCGGCGAGGGCTCAGCAACTGGCAGGTTCCGAGAGATTTCTGCATCGTCAACCAGCTGCCGGTAAACGAACGGGGCAAGATCAACCGGGCGGAGCTGGCCAAGGAGCACTTAGCAAAACAGGTCCGATCCGACTGGAATAGGACCTATAGGTCTCGTGAGTACCATGGGGCTTAGATAGCCCGCCGCTTTCCACCTCACTTCTCCGTCAGCTTAAAGTCACTGAACCAAAAAGTAGATTGGTTTACCGAGAGGCTGCTGATCGTCAACCTGCCGGGATTCGCGGGGTCCTTGATGTCAAAGACTACAGTGCAGTCCGTCCATTCCTCCGGAATTTCCAGAGTCGTCCCTTCGGCGACGGAGGCTTGATTGCCATCAACTTTTTCCGGGACTAAATAAACATATTCCTTAGGTGAGCTTTTTGCTCGGAACGTCAGTTCGTAATGTTTGCCGCCCTCGAAGTTAATGCCAGGAGCACGAAGTTCAACACTCCAGAACTCAGGGCCCGGCTTTGAAACGGTTACGACGATCGCCTTCGCGCCACTGGCTCCATCGTTGGTGAGCTCCATATGCGCCTCGGCGCCTTTGTCGACTTCCAATCGGAACTGACCCAGATCCAGGGGCACTTCCTGGGCAAAGATCAGACTGCCGAACCCAAAACATAAGCACGCTGCCAGCAAAACAATTCTTCGCATCCTCATTCTCCATCTCTCTTTTATCCGAATGATTGGTGGTTGTGAAGCACTCGGGCCCTTTCAAGCCAGATGGCTTGCCGGGATACGCGAAACCGGCGATGGCCAAATTCCTTCCACCCGGCCCTGGCCGCCAGGGCTCGCAACTCCCCAACGGAAAATGCTCGCTTCATCGAGAGTCGGGCGTCGAACCGCGTCATCGGCTCCCGTAAGAACGTAGCAGTCAACGTGTAAATCCCAATGACTCCGAGGTCCGAGCGGGCAATGTCCGAAACAAGCACTCCCCGGGTTGCGAATTTCCGGATTCGACGGAGGAGCAGTTCGGCATCAGCATCGGAAAAATGGTGCAGCGCTAGAGAGCAAAAGGCCAAGTCGAAAATCTCCGCCGGCTCAAACTCGAGCACGTTCGCGCAGAGTAATTCGATTTCGGGGTATTGCCGATTTTGTCTCCGGGCGATCTCGAGAGTCGACTCCTGGAAATCCACCCCAACGATCCTGACCGCGACACCCGTATGCCGTGCCCAATCAGCCACAAATCTCGGTATGTCAGCCGACGCCGTACACAAATCCAGTATCGATGCCGTATCGCCAGGACGAAGCCAACGGCGGAGGAAATGTCTGATCAAGGAGTAGCTCCCGAAGTAGCGATTGATTCTTGTCAAATTGGCGAGATCAACCATCAAATCCCGGGAGACAGGTTGCGGTCGATCCATAATTTCGGTGATCGACGGATCGAAGGCGCGGGCGGGAACGAGAAAATTCGTCAACACGAGCGACGATCGCCCCGCGCGGCGGGTTTAGCCGCGTCGACGGCAACGGTTTTAGGCCTGTCACCCACGGCTCCTTTGGTCTTGAGTTCGTTGATCATCGTGCGATCGAGAAATCCGGCAGATACAACCGTTGCGTCGTTCGAAACTTTTCCTACACCGATCATGGCCCGCGAGGCTGACTTGGCCATTTCGAGACAAGAACGGATATTCTCATCTTCCAGCAGGATTTGTTTCAGGCCGACAGAACTCACCACAGCGGGCACAGGCAAATGGTAGACCTTGGCGCCGAGTTTCTCAGCCATAAAACCGGCGAGGCAGTCTGGTTCTCTACGATTCATCGCCTCCAAATATTTGAGAGCTTCGCATTCTGCGAACTAAATTTCTAAAACTTCGGAGACGCCCGAGCGCGATGACGAGAAAATTGCAGCACCGAACCGAAATCAGGCTTGACCGAGGGTCTAACAAATGTCAACGATTGCTGACATAAAAAGCGCGCTTGTCCCAGACCTGCCTTTGGCGCGCAGATAGTTTTTTCCGGGGAAATAGAACACCGGCATACCTCACCGCCTCGCGGTGAGGTATGCTAGTTTTTAGGTCGGGCCTTCGGTCTTTTCCCTCGTTGGACCGCGAAGTACCATCCACGGTCTTACCGCTTACTGATTCTTGTTTTACCCCTTCAACGCCATGAAAGCTAGCATCCGCCCCGTCTGGCCCTTCTCCATGCGATAGGAGTAGAATCGCTTCAGATCTGCACCGGTGTTCTGACAGCAATCCTGGATCCGCTGCAGTCCGGCGCTCTGAAGCTGCAGAATTATTTCCGCTGCGAAATCAATCTCGTAGTTTGGCGGGCGAATGCATGGACTAAGCTGCGCGACCATGTGTGCCGGATCGGAGCCGAACGACTCCTGCATTTTGCGGACACTCTCGCCCGCGATATTCAGGGCCGTGCCTTTCTTGCCTGAATGCACAAGCCCGATGACGCTCCGAATTGGATCGACGAGATAGATCGCGCAGCAATCAGCCACGTAAATCCCGAGCGTAACCGCAGGATCCCGGGTGATCAAGCCGTCCACGTCCAGCGTTTTCCTGGCTGATTGCCGATCTACAACAGCAATCCCCTTCCCATGCGCCTGCTGGGCAAGCTGCAGTGATCGATTCCCGAGAGCAGTGAGCGTGGCCGCGTGATATTTCTCCAGGCGCAGGAGTGCGGTCGCCCGGTCCGTCTTCACATCCAGCCCGGGGATACGGAGAGTAAACCCGTGTAGAACAATTCCGGTTTCGGTAAGAACAGGGAATTGTTCAAGAGGTGCGCTAGTCATTTCCGCTGTCGACCTTACCTGCCGGCGGAGTAAGGGAAATCCGCTTCGACTTATGGGTTGCGGGTTTGTCAGGATCCAGTGGTGAATCCAGCCGCGATCTGGCCGCTTTTTGCGCCTCCACCGCGGTCAGAGTCGTCGGACGAGCTGTGGTATCGAACCGATCATTGTAGACGACCTCAGTGGCGGTTGAGCGCTGAAACTCTGAAACGGCAGAAACATAGTTGAATTCGGCCTGTACCAGGTTCGATTCCGCGGTCGTCAACTGGGTTTGCTGGGTTAAGACATCAAGTTGTGTCCCGGTGCCGGCAGCTAGTCGCTCGTCAGCGAGCCGCAGCGCCTCTCTCGCCAAGACGATCGCCTGCTGCGAACTGATCACGGTCTCCTCGGCGTTGCGAAGATTGCTAACCGCCGTCGACACTTCCTGCTCAACCTGGCGCACGGAATCGTCGAAAGTGTCCTTGGCCTGCTCCAACTGAGCTCTTGCCTGTTTCACCCTTCCGTAAGTAAGGCCCCCATCGAAGATATTCCACGATCCCGTGAAGCCGAAGAACCATCCCTGATTGGTATCTCGCAAATTACTGCTTATGCTGGAACTCCGCTGCTCGAGGCCAACATTTGCGCTCACGGTGGGTTTAAATCCGGCAGCCTGGACAGTGACGTTCTCGACCCCGGACAAGATGCTGGAACGCTGTGCTTTCAAGAACGGGCGGTTGGCCCGCGCCGTCACCAGAGCGCTGGCCAGGTCATACTTGATCGGGTTGTAATCCAGCTTGCCGACGACCGGGAGAGGCTCGTCGGTGGCGTATTGGCGGTCGGCCGGAATTCCCAGCGTTCTGGCCAGATTCACTTGCGAAATCCGATAGTTGTTGCGAGCCGCGATCAGCTGGGGGATCTGATTTTGCAAGGAGGTTTGGGCCTGGAGGACGTTAAACTGTGGAACCGTGCCCGCCTCAAATCGGCTCTTCTGATCATCCACCTGGCTTTGAAGCAGATTTACCGATTCCTCTTGGACTTGAATGAGCGCGCGGTTTAAGAGGATCTGGTAGAATTGGGTTCGGACAGTAGAAACAACCTGGTCAATCGTATCGCGAAGGCTGTAATAGGCAGAATCCTCGGTGATGCGGGCCGCACGTCGCGACGCTATAGTCGCGCCGCCATCATAAATCAGTTGACTGGCCGTCAGCTGAACGTTCCAGCTCTCGGTCGGAGTACGCGAGATTGAGCCAAAAAGCTGTCTCGCCGAAATCGCAACAGCATTCGTGGTGCCGGTGACAGGGTTGAACTCAAATGGCTGACCAGCCGGGAGCGCGAGCAGATCAAAATTCGGTGCGCTCGAGCCGCCCGAAGTTCTGACCAACCCGGGGTCTTGCTGCGTGTAATTTGCAGTGAATGCCAAATGCGGGAGAAGATTGGCTTGCGCCTGGTAAAGCAGGCCTTTCTCCGCCTTGAGTTGTTGAACCGCGGACATAATCGAAGGGTTTTGCCTCAACGCAAGTTGAACCGCTTCGTCTAAGGTCAGAGGATGCGAACGGTAGGCGACAGCTGATTCTCCGGCTAGCGAAGCACAGGCAGTACTCGCGATGGTTAAGGCGGCCCATATGAATCTCATGCTCTTTTGTTCGATTTCACGCAAAACTCAGAAATTTTTCGGTAAATTTGAAGCCAAATCTTCCCCTCCTCCGTCGTCAGGTGGTCCTGAAGCATCGTGGCCACTTTGTCAACCATGTCTTGGCGGATCCGCGCAACCAAATTCGAGCCCTTTTTTGTAATTCGCACCATTACCTTCCGACGATCATCCATCGCGTGAGAGCGTTGAACGTAGCCGAGTTTTTCGAGCCGGTCGACCAATCCGGTGGCCGCGGCCGTGGTGTGTCCCATTTTGGCGGCGATCCCTGACATTGTAATCACTTCCTGCTTATCGAGATAAGTGAGCAGGAAAAACTGCGGAAACGAAACGCTGCCGTGGCCCAATTCCTCCGAAAGGTTCACCAGGAAGCGGCGCTGCAATTCCATAATGATGTCAGTGAGTTCCTCGGCCTCCTCGTTGAGGTCGCGCGCCGCACTCTGCTCCGTTATAAGCATAGACAAATAAAAAGTTAACGAAGTTAAGTTTTCGGTATCCGGACTAAAGCATAGCCGGCCCCTTTTGCAACCCGACCCCGCCGCTCGAAGCACCTGATCGGCGTTTTCATTTGCGCACTACAGATTTTTGAGTGACGGATTTGCTCACGCATCTCGATGCTTCCCGAGCTTCGAACAAGTTTTTATGGCATACCAACATGTTGAGCCGCCAACCGGCGGCAAAGTCACCATCCAAAATGGCAAGATTCACTGCCCCAACAATCCGGTGATCCCGTTCATCCGCGGTGACGGAACCGGTCCGGACATCTGGGCCGCAAGCGAGCGAGTCTTCGAAGCCGCGGTTGAGAAAGCTTACAAGGGCTCACGAAAGGTCGTCTGGTTCGAGGTCTTTGCCGGCGAAACCGCCAAAAAGCGATTCGACAATTGGCTTCCAGACGACACGGTCCTGGCGTTCAAGGAATATCTGGTCGGTATCAAAGGACCGCTTACAACACCGGTTGGAGGCGGGATTCGCTCGTTGAATGTCGCGCTTCGCCAGCTCCTGGATCTCTATGTCTGTCTGCGACCGGTGCAATGGTTCCGAGGTGTTCCTTCTCCAGTGCGCAATCCGGAGAAAATCAACATCGTGATCTTCCGAGAAAACACGGAGGATATTTACGCCGGGATCGAATTTCGCGCCGGTACGCCAGACGCCGATCGATTTCTTAGACTTTTCGAGAAGGAGTTCCCGAAAGAATTCGCTAAGATCCGGTTCGGAACCGAGAGCGCAACGAAAGGGTTTCTCGCGTTGGAGGCTGCCCTTGGTTCGACTCAAGTCGAGGTTGGGATTGGCATCAAACCGGTGAGTAGGATCGGCTCGAGCCGCTTAGTTGCTGCCGCCATCCGATACGCGATCGCCCAAAAGCGAAAGTCAGTGACCCTGGTCCACAAAGGAAACATCATGAAGTTCACGGAAGGGAGCTTTCGTGATTGGGGTTATGAACTGGCCGACTCGCTCTTTCGAGAGGAGACCTATTCCTGGGCACGATGGGAGCTAACTAAAAAAGAAAAGGGCGAGCGCGCGGCCAACGACGAACTGAAGGCAGCACAGGCGGCCGGCAAGATAATCATAAAGGACGCAATCGCCGATATCACCCTGCAGCAAGTACTGACACGGCCGGACGACTTCGACGTAATCGCCACCCTTAACCTCAATGGCGACTACCTCTCAGATGCGCTGGCCGCCCAAGTCGGCGGAATCGGTATCGCGCCGGGAGGCAACATCAACTACCACACGGGCCACGCGATTTTTGAAGCTACCCACGGAACCGCTCCAAAGTACGCGAACCTAGACAAGGTAAATCCCGGTTCCGTCGTTCTTTCGGGAGAGATGATGTTTCGCCACCTTGGCTGGACCGAAGCAGCCGATTTGATCGTCCGCGGTCTGAACGGGGCTATCGCCAGCTGCCGGGTCACTTACGATTTCGCGCGCCTCATGGAGGGTGCGACGGAGATAAGGTGTTCAGAGTTTGGGGATAATATGATCGCCCATATGTAGGCGAGCGAGCTCAATGCCCGAGCACTGGGTGCGGCTGATAAGGTTCTTCGAGCGCTTTGCACTGTTCTGGTTCAAGCTTGATTTCGAGCGCCTTTACCGCGTCAGTCAAATGATGTGGCTTCGTGGCTCCGATAATAGGCGCAGTTAAGCCGGGCTGTTGCAGGATCCAGGCAAGCGCAATCTGGGCATTGCTGACGCCGCGTTTGCTGGCTATTTGCGTGACGCGATCCACCACCTGAAAATCGCTTTCCTGATAGTACAATCGGTGCGCAAACTCATCGCTTTTCGCCCTGCTGGTTTCGCCTCGACCAGTCGCCCGGCGGTTGCCAGCCAGAAACCCGCGCGCCAGAGGGCTCCAGGGGATTAGACCGACGCCCTCTTCGCGGCAGAGCGGATTCATTTCACGCTCCTCTTCGCGGTAGACCAGATTGTAGTGATTTTGCATCGAAACGAACCGCGCGTAGCCGTGCTGGTCCGCCAGATAAAGAAATTTGGCGAACTCCCAAGCGTACATACTTGAAGCGCCGATATATAAGGCCTTGCCCAGGTTGATCACCTCAGTCAGCGCTTCCAGCGTTTCTTCCATTGGTGTTGTTGAGTCATAGCGATGGATTTGATAGAGGTCGACGTAGTCAACGCCGAGCCGCCGCAGGCTAGCGTCAATTGCGTGGCGCACATGCTTTTTCGAGGTTCCGCGCTCATTCGGGGTGCTGCCCGTCGGATTGTAAACTTTCGTTGCGATGACTATCTCTTCGCGACGCACTCCCAGTTTCTTTAGGGCGCGGCCCGTTACTTCCTCGCTGACTCCGTCCGAGTACATATCGGCCGTGTCGAGGAAGTTGATTCCAGCATCGAGCGCCTGCTTAAAAAACGGACGCGACTCATCTTCATCCAACACCCAGTCCCGCCACTTTGATGTCCCATAGCTCATGCACCCCAGGCAAAGCCGCGAAACCTTCAATCCAGTTTTTCCAAGCGTAATGTAATCCATGATCGTGGTTGTCGACGTAACGGTGAACGGTAAAAACGGTGAACAGTAAAACGGTATTCTTCTGCGGTGCAACCGTCGTTTTACCGTTTCACTGACTACTGACTACTGACCATCTCACCTCCCTGCGCTC
>JBAUZZ010000085.1:0-19479 GCA_049585495.1 Chthoniobacterales bacterium
AGCGTTCCCACTCTTTCCAGCAAGCCTCGAAGGTCTGGCCTGCCAGGATCGCACTAGCTGCGACCTTCTTGATGGTTTCTGGGGTATGCGAAGCCAGGGGCTGGTTAGCCAGGGTCGAGAAAAAGCACGACTCAGCAACCAGCATGGCTTGCGATGGTTCTTTGGGCATTTTAGGCTCCTTTCTAAAGTGGTCAGGCCCCTCACGCTTTAGAGCGAGCGAGGTAAGACCACTGGTAATAACCTGCGATAAGTTTCGAGCACGTTCAAGCACATATAATTTACCTGGCTACAGGGGATTGTACGAGGGGGCAAGATCAAACATAGAGTAAGATTCCCGGAAATGGATTCGGAGCTGCATCCGATCACAGATTATTTCCCAGAAAAAGACTCTGCTGATCCCTTTTTCGTCGGGTGCTGGGAGGAGGCTCTGGGGAAGCTTCGCAACCGCCTTCGGCCGCATCGGCACGATTTTTATCAAATCTGGCTCATTACCCACGGCGCGGCTCGGTGGAGTGTCGATTTCAACGAGGTGCGCGTCGAAGCTGGAGCTTTGGTTTTCGCCCCGCCAGGCAGTGTCCACACCTGGACAAGCCTCGATGACGCAAAAGGCTTCATACTTTGTTTCGCCGAGGAGTTTCTGCATCTCCAAAATTTACCGGTTACGATGATTCGAGAGTGTCCAGGGTTTGATCCGGTCCGGTTCGTCCCTGCGCTTCATCTGAACGATCACGAGTTCGAAAGAATCCAGGCCCTGTGGGACCGGATTCTTGAAGAATACAAAGAGAGAAGGCCGCGCTATCGTATGGCCTTGGCCATCAAACTCTGGGAATTATTCGTCGAAATCCAGCGGCTGCTACCTGAGAATACCGGTGCAAAGAGCACAAGACTTTCTCACTTGACGATTCGTCTCTTTCGTTTACTCAACGATCAACCGTGCAAGATACAATCAGCGGCGCGGCTTGCCGACAGCCTCCGGGTCTCGCGCAGTTGGCTTAATCAGCAGATCAAGAGAGAAACGGGGAAAAATCTTACTCAACACATCCAAGCGCGAGTGATGTTAGAAGCGAAGCGCCTCTTGGCGCACTCAGAGTACAACGTCTCGGAAATCGCGTTTGAGCTTGGATTCAAAGATCCCGGCTATTTCGCAAGACTATTTCGCCAGTACGAGTCGTGTTCCCCGAACGAATTTCGCGACCAGTTTCGTTGAAGCCCGGAACTAGGGGAAAGCCTAGCCGCAAATCTCACACGCCTTTACGTATCCAGAACTGCTTATTGTGTCGGCGTGCAACATCCTGGCAGAGGCCGAAGGATCTGCTGTGTTCTTCAACGAGCACTAGCCCGCAAATCTCACACGCCACATGCAAGCACGCGCTTATTGCGGGCTAGAAAGCTCTTAAATAGACGTTGCACGTCTGTTTAAGAGCCTGTTCGAAAATAAATGAGTCAAAACAAACTGTTTCACTTTGAAGTTCCCCCGTTTTGACGGACAGAGATTTTGGGCGCAAAAGAAGCAGCGGAATTTTCCGGCGAAGCCGGAGAATTCCGCTGCCTGAGCCTGCATCGCTCAAAAATCTCTCGGGATTTGTGAGCGATGCGGGCTAAGCCGGCGTTTCGTCCTAGACAAAAGCAGTTTTGTACGGTGGCTGTTGCTTTACCTACCGGTCAACTCGTTGTAACCTGGTACGTTTACACCAGCAGACGGCGGCGGCATGAAACCGCCGCCGTTCTCTTAGACCGAGGGGCCATTCCGAAATGTGGATCGTTAATTTAGCTTTACGACGACCTTATACCTTTATCGTCCTCGCCATCTTCATTGCGATCAGTGGCATTCTGGCGATTATCGGAACTCCTAAGGATATTTTCCCTCCCATCAATATTCCGGTGATCTCCGTCATCTGGAACTTCGCCGGGCTATCCCCAGAGGATCTCGAGCAGCGTATCACATGGCCTTACGAGCGAGTTCTTACGACGACGGTCGATAACATCGAGCATATTGAATCGCAATCACTGTACGGGATCGCGGTTGTAAAGATCTTTCTGCAGCCCAAGGCGAGTGTGCCGACTGGGATCGCCCAGGTGACATCGGTCTCGCAGACTATTTTGAGGCAGCTTCCAACGGGCACCACGCCGCCGCTGGTACTCAGTTACAGCGCGTCCAACGTGCCTGTGGTCCGGGTCGGGTTAAGCGGCAAGAATCTCTCCGAACAACAGCTCAACGACTACGCGTTGAATTTCGTTCGAACGCAGCTGATCACGGTGCCGGGGGCCGCAGTCCCCTATCCGTACGGGGGCAAGCAGCGATACGTCTCCGTCGACCTCAATTACCAGGCATTACAGGCCCGGGGATTGGTGCCTTTTGACGTCGTGAATGCAGTCAATGCTCAGAACCTGACTTTGCCCGCCGGAACGGCGAAAATCGGCCAATTCGAGTATCAGGTCGGATTGAACTCAAGCCCGAGAACCATCGAAGAGCTGAATGCCATTCCGATCAAGTCGCTACCCAACGGTACGACGATTTACATTCGAGACGTAGCAAATGTCCGTAACGGATTCATCCCCCAAACGAACATTGTGCGCTTCAACGGATCGCGAGCTGTGATGCTCGATGTTCAAAAGACCGGCAATGCTTCAACCCTCGATATCGTTAACGGAATCAAAAACAAGCTTCCGGAGCTGAAGAAAACCCTGCCGGATGAGTTGAATCTCCCGTTGCTTACTGATCAGTCCATCTTCGTAACAAGCGCGATCGAAGGCGTCGTCCGCGAGGCCGTCATCGCGGGCTGTTTGACCGCCATCATGATTCTTCTGTTCCTGGGAGACTGGAAGAGCACGCTGATCATCGCGATTTCTATTCCTCTTTCGATTCTCTCATCGTTAGTTGTGCTGAGTGCCCTGGGCGAGACGATCAACATCATGACATTGGGAGGGTTGGCGCTAGCGGTCGGTATCTTGGTCGACGATGCTACAGTGACGATCGAGAACATCGATCGGCACCTGGCTGAGGGTCAGCCCGTACTGGAGGCCATCCGGAACGGTGCGGCCCAGATCGCCGTTCCGGCGTTCGTATCGACGCTTTGTATTTGTATCGTCTTTGTGCCGATATTCTTCCTTTCGGGAGTCGCGAAATACCTGTTCGCACCGTTGGCTGAGGCGGTGATTTTTGCGATGCTTGCCTCCTATATTCTGTCCCGAACGCTGGTGCCGACGCTGGCAATGTACTGGATGAAGGAACACGACAAAGAATCGGGCCACGGCAAACGGACAAAGATGTTCTTTCTCTTCGCCTGGTTTCACGGCTTTCACCAGGCATTTGAGCGTAGTTTTGAGAAATTCCGAGAGGGTTACCGGGATCTGCTCAGTCTCTGCCTTCGAAACGCCGGCAAACTCATGACGCTCGTCCTTGGCTTTACTTTCGCCTCCTTTTTTCTGTTTCCCTTCCTTGGGCAAGATTTCTTTCCCTCCGTGGACGCCGGTCGCTTCGATTTGCACGTTCGCCTAAAGGCCGGCACGCGCATCGAAGAAACCGCTCGCTCAGTGGATCAGATCGAGCAGATGATCCGTCAAGTCATCCCCGTTGACCAGCTGCAGGGCATAATTGACAACCTTGGAATCCCGTACAGCGGCATCAACCTTAGCTACAATACGACCGGGACAATGAGTCCTGCCGATGGTGATATCCTGGTTTCCCTCACGGCGAAACACGACCCGACCAATAAGTTTGTCGAGGCAATCCGTACCCGCATGCAGCACGACTTCCCGGATGTCGGCTTTTGGTATCCCCCAGCCGACATTGTGGCCCAGATTTTGAACTTTGGTTTGCCGGCGCCAATCGACGTCCAAGTCATCGGCGCCGATCGAGCCGGTAACTTCAAATTCGCAAATAATTTGATGAATCAGATTCGGCAGATTCCCGGCGCCGTGGACGTTCGCATCCAGGAACCAGATGACACGCCGCGGCTGGACGTAACCGTGGACCGGACGAAAGCGTCAATTCTTGGAATCCAGCAGCAAGCCGTGGCGAACAGTGTCCTCGGTGCCCTCGCTGGATCACAGCAGACCAATCCGAACTTCTGGGTCGACCCGAAAAACGGCGTGAGTTACCAGATCAACGCTCAGGAACCGCAGTACGATATCAATTCTTTGGACGCACTCCGGAACCTGCCGATCCTTGGCGCCAGCAACGGCCAAACCCAGATTCTTGCGAACGTCGCAGAAATTTCTCGCAGTAAGACTTCCCCGGTGCTCGATCACTACAACATCCGCCCTGTGATCAACATTTACGGGAACGTAGCCGGAAAAGATTTGGGATACGTCGCCGCTCGAGTACAAAAGCTGGTCGACGCCTCACAGAAGGACCTTCCTAAAGGAAGCTCAATCAACCTTCGAGGCCAAGTCTCCACCATGAACTCCTCCTATCTGGGTCTTTATCTGGGATTAGGGTTTTCGATGTTGTTGATCTACCTATTGATGGTGGTGAACTTCCAGTCCTGGACCGAACCCTTCATTATTATCACGGCACTCCCGTCCGCTCTTGCCGGGATCGTCTGGATCCTGTTTATCACGGGAACGACCGAGAGTGTGCCTGCGCTTATGGGAGCAATCATGTGTATGGGTGTCGCCACGGCAAACAGTGTGTTAGTCGTCACGTTCGCAAACGAACGCCTTGAGGAATACAAAGATTCCTACCGGGCTGCGCTTGAGGCTGGCTATGTTCGCTTACGACCGGTTTTAATGACAGCGCTTGCCATGATCATCGGTATGGTTCCGATGGCTTTGGGGCTTGGCGAGGGTGGTGAACAGAACGCTCCGCTGGGTCGTGCGGTGATCGGAGGGCTGATCTTTGCCACCGGCGCAACCTTATTCTTTGTTCCTACCGTGTTCATGACAATCAGAAAACGAACAGCTGCTCGCCTGCGGGCAAAAGAGTCCTCCCCGGAACCTGCGACATGATGATTTCGAGGTTCACTCGATCAGAAGGACCAGCTTATGAAGAACGAGTTAGATCAAACCCTCATGGTCGACCCAATGGAGAAGAAGATTGTGAATGGCGCTGAAGCCGAGAAAAACTTCGATGCGGAGAGCCGCGCAGCCGATCGCCGGCGACCCAGGCGCGCTATTTTTATTTTATTCGTTGCAGGCGCCTGTTTAGCTGCCCTCGCAGTCGTTGGGATTCGCTCGCGCTCCGCGACGACCAGTAATCTTCAAAAGGTCGCAGAGCAGGCGGCCCAGATGACGGTATCTTTGACTCATCCGGCGCGAGCGCCGGCCACGGTTACCTTGGACCTGCCCGGGCAGACCCAAGCTTATATTCAGGCGCCGGTCTTCGCCCAAACCAGCGGATACCTGAAAAGGTGGAATTTCGATATCGGGTCCAAGGTGAAGGAAGGCGATGTGCTTGCAGAAATCGACACGCCGGAAGTGGACCAGCAGCTTGCCCAGGCCCAGGCCACGTTAAAGCAGGCGCAAGCTGCCCTTTGGCTTTCTCAGGCGACGTACAACCGGGATCGGGATCTGCTTAAAGGTCGCGTCATCGCCCAGCAGGATTTTGACAATCAGGCCGGCGATCTAAGAGTAAAGCAAGCGACCGTAAATGCGGATGAAGCCAGTGTGGGCCGCCTGGAGGCTTTGGAAGCATTTAAATTGGTCCGTGCGCCCTTTGATGGAATCGTCACCGCGAGAAATACCGACATTGGTGCTTTGATCAATTCAGGGTCTGGAAACGCTCTGTTCATGGTTGCTAGAGTGTCGCCGCTGCGGGTCTATGTCAGTGTCCCCGAAGCGATGGCGGCATATGTGAAAGAGGGCGCGAAAGCGGATTTAACGTTCAATACGTTTCCGGGGAGGAAGTTTCCTGCTGACGTCGTTCACACGGCCGGCGCGATCGATCCTTCGACGCACACACTGCTGACCGAGCTGCAGATCCCAAACGAAACGGGAGAACTTTTCCCGGGCGCTTACGCCCAGGTCCATCTTCATACTGACGGAAACGCTCAGGCGCTGCTCGTGCCCGCCAATGTATTATTGTTTCGCTCGGAAGGAACCGCTGTCGGCGTGGTGAGTCCGGAAGGCAAGGTCGAGATCAGAAAGATTGCGGTCGGTCGGGACCTCGGTACGAAGCTGGAGGTGACGGAAGGGTTATCGATCACGGACCGCGTAATTGAGAATCCCTCGGACGGTCTCGCTGATGGCATGCAGGTGCGCGTCGCGGGATCGGAGAATCGGCCGGTCGTTGCCGCTACCGAAGCACGGCGTCCGGCGACGAAAGACTGAGGCGAAGAAGAGCGTCTCCAAGCGCAGCGTAGGCGCGATCATGACCCAAATTCCGAAATTGCCTTGGAGGAATTTCGGAGCCAAACAGAAGAGGCTCACACCAATGCGGCTTCCGCTCCCCGGATGCAAAGGGCAAAGCTTCGCGGGTCTAAGCTCGCACCACCGATCAACGCTCCGTCAACGTCCTTTTGACGCATTATCTCTTCGGAATTGTCAGCTTTAACGCTGCCGCCATATAGGATCCGAACGCGCTCCGCGGCCGCTTCGTCTGAAAGAGACGCTAAGACCGATCGAATAAAAGCCTGCGCTTCCTGTGCCTGAGCTGGAGTAGCAGTGCGCCCGGTCCCAATCGCCCATACTGGTTCGTAGGCAATCACGATCTCGGTAAAATCTTTGTTGATGACTCCTTCCAGCCCTTGGCGAAGCTGACGCTCGAGAACCTCTTTTTCTTCTCCGGCGTCTCTTTCGATAAGCTTCTCGCCGACGCAAAGAATCGGTCGCAAACCAGCCTCGAGAGCGGACCGCACCTTCCGATTCACCATTTCGTCAGTCTCGCCGAACAACGAGCGGCGCTCGCTGTGGCCCACAAGCACGTATTTCACATAAAGGGCTCGCAACATGCCCGCGCTGATTTCGCCTGTAAAAGCGCCGCTTTTTTCCCAATGCATGTTCTGAGCGCCTAGCCGGATAAAATGCATTTTCGCTGATGCTAGCGCGAGTGCCGGGATCGCAGTAAACGGCGGAATGATCACGATCTCGACATCGTTCACCTCGCCGATCTCAGCAAGGAGGGCAGATACGTAGGCTTCCGCCTCACTATGCGTGAGGTTCATCTTCCAATTCGCTGCCAGAATCTTTTTCCGCATGTCTACGTATTTGTGAGCGCAACCACTCCGGGCAGATCTTTGCCTTCGAGAAGTTCGAGCGAAGCACCCCCACCTGTCGAGAGGAACGTCATCTTGTCGGCCAGGCCAAATTGTTTTACTGCTGTCACTGAATCGCCTCCACCGATAATCGTCTTCGCATCGGACTTGGCGAGCGCCTCAGCCACCTCCTTCGTCCCGGTCGCAAAATCCGGTATCTCAAAAACGCCCATTGGGCCGTTCCAAAGAATCGTCTTCGCTTTGGCAATCTCAGCTTTGTACCGCGAAATGGTTTCGCGCCCGATATCGACGCCTAACCAACCCTCACTGATACCCTTCTCCTTCGAGATGATGGGTGTATTCCGAGAGTTTGCTCCAGATTTTAGATCAGTTGCTTCAATATTGTCGACCGGCAGCAAGAACTTGATTGCTCTGTCTTTCGCCAGCGCTACCAACTCTTCCGCTAGATGTACCTTGTCTTCCTCGACCCGGCTCGAGCCCGTCCCGATGCCCAGGGCACGGTAAAAGGTATAGGCCATGGCGCCGCCGATGAGGAAAACGTCCGCCCTGTCCAGCAGGGATTTGATGACACCAATCTTGTCAGAGACTTTCGCTCCCCCTAGAATTACAAGGAACGGATGGGCGGGCGTCGCGAGTTCATCCTGGAGATACTCCAACTCCCGCTCCATCAGAAGCCCCATGGCAGCCTTGGGCAGGTGTCTGGCAATTCCTGTCGTGCTGGCGTGTGCACGATGCGCTGCGCCAAATGCGTCGTTAACGTACACGTCGCCGAGCTTTGCCAAGGATCTCGCGAATCCATCATCGTTTGCCTCCTCTTCCTTGAAAAACCGCACATTCTCGACCAGAAGCACGCCTCCGTCCGGAAGCGCTTTCGAGGCAGCCTCAACCCTCGGTCCAATCACCTCAGGCGAAAACTCTACCGGAGGCGGGAGAAGGGTGGCGAGATGCTCAGCGACCGGTCTCAAGGAGTACTTCGGATTCGGTTGGCCCTTAGGCCGGCCGAAGTGCGCCAGCAAAATTATCTTGGCACCCTCTCTGCGCAGCAATTCGATGGTAGGCAAACTCTCTCGGATCCGAGTATCGTCCGTGATTCGAGTCTGGCCGCCCACCTCTTCGGTTGGAACATTGAAATCGACCCGCATCACTACGCGGCAACCCTTCACGGTAAGATCGCGCACCGATAGTTTTGCCATGGTCGTCGCGGGACTTTAGAGAATGTATTTCAGCAGATCAACGCACCGAACAGAATACCCCCATTCGTTGTCGTACCAGCTGACTAGTTTGAAGAAGCGACTATTCAACTCAATCCCGGAACTAGCATCGAAAATGCTAGAATGACCGTCGTGGAGAAAATCAGTTGAGACTACCTCGTCGGTCGTATACGCGAGAATACCTTTCAGGTAGGTCTCACTGGCTTCTTTTATTTTAGCACAGATCTCCTTGTAGCTGGTGTCCTTTGCCGTTCGAACTGTTAGATCCACCACTGAGACTGCCGGGGTCGGAACCCGGAAGGACATTCCCGTCAGCTTTCCTTTGACCTCTGGGCAGACCAGACCAACGGCTTTCGCGGCGCCGGTCGTAGAAGGAATGATATTTATCGCAGCCGCCCGTCCCCCTTTCCAATCCTTGCGAGAAGGACCATCGACTGTCTTCTGCGTCGCAGTATAGCTGTGAATGGTCGTCATCAACCCTTCTTCGATTCCAAAGCCTTCCTTTAAGAGTACGTAGACAACGGGCGCAAGGCAGTTAGTAGTGCAGCTGGCGTTCGATATAATATGGTGCCTGGTGCGGTCGTATTTGTCGTGGTTGACACCCATGCACACCGTGATGTCCTCCCCCTTTGCCGGCGCGGTTATGATCACTTTTTTTGCACCCGCCTCCAGATGTCCCTTCGCTCTGTCTGCTGAAGTAAAGAGCCCCGAGGATTCGATGACATATTGGCACCCTAACTTGGCCCAGGGAAGTTCAGCTGGTCCCTCCTTTACAGCCAGGCAGCGTATCGGATGCCCATCGACGACCAGCATGTCATCACTCTCAAGACCCGGACTCGATTTTTCGCTCGTGACTTCCCCATGGAATCGACCCTGAGTAGAGTCGTATTTTACGAGATAAGCCAAGTTATCCGCCGGAACGATGTCATTCAAAGCAACGACGTCCACTTCTTTTCCCAACAGACCTTGCTCAACGATCGCCCGAAAAACGAGCCGGCCGATTCGCCCAAACCCATTGATTCCAATTTTAGTCATAGTGACTTGTACGATTAGCGACAGAGCCAATAAATCGGGGCCTAACCAAGCGTCAACTTAAACATCGCCGTCATCGCGCGTCATCGGATGAGCTGTTGAACAGCGTCGAGACGGGCTTGCGCTACGCTCTCTCATATTTCGCGACAAGGAACGACTTCCGCCTTGTCGGCGATTCCGGCGACCCCGGCGTTGCTTATGCTGGCGCTTCGGTCAGACCGCCGACTCCCCGTGGAGCCGGACGCGACGATTCCTCCGGCTGCTCGTCCCGCTTCGGCTGAGGCGGGATCGGCGGTGGGGGATTCATTAATCTGCCATTGTCGATGATCTCGCGGATCTGGGTGCCATCCAGTGTCTCGTACTCCAGCAAAGCTTTCGCGATGGCAACCAAAGCCTCTTTCCGTTGGGTCAGGAGCTTCAGCGCCTTTTGATAGGCGT
Source organism: Chthoniobacterales bacterium (assembly GCA_049585495.1). GTDB lineage: Bacteria > Verrucomicrobiota > Verrucomicrobiia > Chthoniobacterales > JAFAMB01 > JBAUZZ01. The sequence goes on from JBAUZZ010000085.1 coordinate 9,836, forward strand.
CGTCGCACAAGCGTTTGACCTCGCGATCGATCTCTTGAGCGGTGGCTTCGCTGTACGCGCGAGCACGTGAAATATCCCGGCCTAAAAACACGTAGTCTTCGTGTTCCCCGTATTCAACCATCCCGAGACGTTCACTCATTCCCCATTCGCAAACCATCTTGCGGGCGGTCCCGGTCGCCATGCGAATATCGCCGGAAGCGCCACTAGTGACGTCGCCAAAAATAAGCTCCTCAGCAACCCGTCCGCCCATAATAACGACGAGGCGATCCAGCAGCTCCCCCTTTCTGTTGTTGTACCTGTCTTCGGTAGGCAGGTACATCGTGGAGCCGAGGGAAGGCCCTCGCGGAATAATTGTTACCTTGTGCAAAGGATCAGTGTTGGGGAGAACTTCGCAAAGCAAGGCGTGACCCGCCTCATGATACGCAGTGTTCTCTTTCTCCTTCTCGCTGATGGCCAAGCTGCGCCGTTCCTTGCCCCAGCGTACCTTATCGCGAGCCTCTTCCAACTCCGGCATCGTTATGGCTTTTAAGCCGCGCCGTGCCGCCAGTAGCGCCGCCTCGTTAATCACGTTTGCCAACTCCGCGCCGGAATACCCCGGCGTGCCACGCGCTGCTACCGCGAGGTCCACACCTTCGGCCAATTTTACTCGCTTGGCATGCACCCGCAGGATTTCCTCGCGTCCTTTCACATCCGGCAAATTCACCGTGATCTGCCGGTCAAACCTCCCGGGTCGCAACAGTGCCGGATCCAGAACGTCCGGACGATTAGTGGCGGCGATAATGATCACGCCCTCTTGCGTATCGAACCCATCCATTTCCACGAGGAGCGCATTGAGCGTCTGCTCTCTCTCATCGTGACCACCACCCAGGCCATGTCCCCGATGGCGGCCGACTGCGTCAATCTCATCAATGAAGATGATACAGGGCGCGGATTTCTTGCCCTGTTCGAACATGTCTCGCACTCGAGAAGCGCCGACTCCAACAAACATCTCGACGAAGTCGGAGCCACTTATGCTGAAGAACGGAACGTCCGCCTCGCCAGCTATTGCGCGCGCCAGTAATGTCTTACCGGTACCCGGTGGCCCAACCATTAAGACACCTTTCGGGATCCGGCCCCCGAGCTTTTGAAACTTTTTCGGATCCTTCAAAAAGTCGACGATTTCCTGGACTTCCTCTTTCGCTTCCTCGACACCAGCGACGTCCTTGAACGTCACGCGGTTGCGGTCTCTCGCCAGCATGCGAGCTTTGCTCTTTCCGAAGCTGAGGGCGCCTTTGCCTGCATTGCGGATCTGCTGGCGGAAAAAGAAATAAAGAACAAGGAAAAAGATTGCGATCGGCGCGAATTGCAGGAGCGCAGAGACCATCACATCGGAGTCAGCTTTGATGTCGACCTTGTACCCTTTGTTCTGGAGCTCCGATTCGAGGTTTTTGTTGTATTCGATAAAGACCGTGGTTTTGAAGTGGTCGGGAGCGCCCGGCGCCGAGGAAGGTTTGTGAGCTCGGTCGTATGAGCCGCGCAGGGTCTGAGTCGTCCTTCCTTCCGTTACAACCAGCTGCAGAGGTTCATCGTGGCTGATCCGTCCTTCGTCGAGATACTTTTGAAATTCAGTAAACGCGATCTCTTCGACATTCCCATAATTACTGTTCCGCGAGAACAGGAAGCCGCCCAGCAGTGCAATCGCACAAGCGAAGAGAAGAATCCCTCGCCAGTTGAAATTGTTGTCGTTGCCAAAGTTCCGGGAGTTCCTATCCTTTGAAGACCTGGGATCTAATTGTGCCATAAGCTAAACCACGATTCACGGTAGCACATCACTCTCCTGCTGCAAAGAAGGCGTGCTTTGAATCGAATCGGGTATGAAATGCAGTTCTTGCTCCTTGTCAATGAGGAGATACAGGTAGGGCGAATTTTGTGTCTCGCTTTTCTTCCGGCGGCTGCCATCGAGCGCGATGTTTCTTCGGCTTAGGCTCGGCCATCGCCCTACCAAATTCTTACAGGGGCAAAAGGCTTGACCAAGTCGCCTACCAAGCGACGCGAAAGAGCTCGTGCTTGCGAGCACCCTATACTACCGATCAGCGTACTTCACGCTGCATCCGTAAGGTTGCGTGGCTGTCATGGAGACCGGTTTGCCGCCCAACACCGCCTCCAACGCTTCATGAACGTAGTTCGTTGCCGTCTTCACGTCAGCCAGATCAGTGCTTCGTTTGTTGTCGATCGCTCCCCGGTAAACCAGCGTGCCCTTTGGGTCGATTATATACATGTCCGGCGTCGTCTTGGCAGCGTAAGCCCGGCCGACCTTTCCGTCGGGGTCAAGAAGTAAGGCGGTCCGGGCCGCGCCTACTTTGTTCGAAATTTGATTGAGTTGGTCCGCAGGGTAGTTGCCTTCTAAACCCGGCGCAGATGAATCGATCGTCAGCCAAACGACACCCTTCGCAGTGTATTCCTTCTGAAGCCTCTGCATGTTGCCCGATTTGTAGTGCTTGCCAACAAATGGGCAGTCCGGGTTGTACCACTCCAGCACGACGTATTTTCCTTTGAAATCGGACAGGCGGAACGTTTTCCCGTTTGTGTCAGGTAGTGAAAAGTTCGGTGCAGGGGTTCCAACCTGCACTTCCGCCAGGCCAACCTCGGCGGTCGCTGCAATCATTCCAAGCATAGCGGCGAGAGTTCTGATCATGGTTGAATTTTCGGTTTTGGTTTTAGTTAACGGTTGAAAAAAGCCATTCCCGGTTCGATTCGAACTAATTACATCTCACGACCGCGTCCGGTCAAATCGGCCGTGGCATTGCTGGTCGTCGCGCCGGTCTGCTTCAAAGCGTCCAATACTGTTTGTGAACTGATCAACTCAGGCAGGAGGATTGGCTCGCGAGCCTCGCCGCCTGGGTAGAACAAGTACATCGGCACTCCGGCCCGCCCATGCTCTTTTAAGATTTCGGTAATCCAAGGGTCTCCATGCGTCCAATCGGCGCGAAGCGTGACCACGTCCATCTTTGAGAACGCATCTCTTACCGGGGCCGTATCGATCGCGAAGCGCTCGTTGGTTTTGCAAGTAATGCACCAATCCGCCGTAAAATCGACAAACACAGGACGGCCCGACGCCAGTGCTTTATTGAGCGATTCCTGGCTGAATACCTGCCAGGAGAGCTTGCTTGGTTTCGTGACGAACGAATAGCCACCAAGCGCTCCCAAAACGACGAGAAGCATCGCGCCAAAGGCGAATCGCCGAGCGGCTGGAGAGGAGAGCGGCGTCCAGTACGCGCCCTTGATCCAGCCAAGGATTGCGATGACCAGCAGGAGAGCTCCGAGAAAGACGACCGCGTCCACTCCCTTCAGTTGACCCAGGACCCAAATCAGCCAGAGAAGCGTTGCCAGGAGTAGGAACCCCATGATTTGCTTGAGACGAAGCATCCAGGCTCCGGGTTTCGGCAAATAGCGAATCCAACCGGGATTGAGAGCAAGAACTAGATAAGGAAGTGCCATCCCCAGTCCGATAAAAAGGAACACGAGAAATGTCATTCCGGCCGGCTGCGCGAAGGCGAACGCAGAAGCAGTTCCTAAGAACGGCGCGGTGCACGGGGTCGCCAACACCGTGGCGAAAACGCCTTGAAAAAACGCCCCACTATAGCCCCGACCTTGAGCCAGCTTAGCTAAACCACCGGTAGCTCGCGCCGAAACGCCAAACTCGTAAACCCCAAACAAATTCAAGGCAAACGCGAACACAAGGCAGGCAATCACCAGCACAAAGCGGTAATCCTGAAATTGAAATCCCCATCCAATCTCGGCTCCGGTTGACCGCAGGAGAATCACACCCACCGCCAGCAAAGCGAAACAGCTCAGGATCCCGGATGAAAAGACAAGCGAAAGACGGAAAATTCTGCCCGGCCTTTCGCCGGCTTCGCTAACAAAGCCGAATATCTTCAGCGCAATCACCGGAAGGACACATGGCATGACGTTCAAAATCAACCCACCCAGAACCGCCAGAAGCAGAGCCCGTAACAATCCGGGCATGCTAAGTGGCGTTGCCGTCGTGGTCGCGGGCGCTGCCGAGGTCCCGGAGTTAATCTCGAAGCCTTGGCGGTCCGCTCCGCTTCCAATCACCAAAACCCCGTCCAGCCGATCGATCGGCTTCGATTCCGTATCAATAGATAAGACGACCTTGCTAGCACTCTGCGTCGCGTGGCCTAGGACCGAACCGTCAGGCGGAACCGGAAAAAAATCGAGAGCTGTCCCGGCAGGACCGCCTTCGACGTTAACCTGGAGATCCTTGCCGGTGCGCGTGAACGCCACCTTGTAGCCGGATGGCAACAGTTTCGGGAGTTCTTTGGAATACTTGTCGAAGACTGCCCCGGACGTCGAGGATCCCATCGACCCGACGTTCAACTTCGCAGAAAGCTGAGCGCTCCCAGGGATACACAAGCTCTGACATACCAGCCAATCGGATTTTGCCCGGAGCTCGATCGGGGCCGGAGGCAGCTCCATCGGCGCCTCAACCACCGCAGACAGCAACACCTCAGAGCTGTACGCGAAGACTTGTAAATCTCCGGGTTCCTTGTCACGCGACGGAAGAGGCCACTGCAGCTCGCCTACCTTGAATCCTGGCGGCAATTGCCAGTCGACTTTCGTAGGGATGCCGGAATCGCCAGAGTATTTCCAGTAGATGTGCCAGCCTGGCTCGATTTGATAGAGCACGCCGATCCGAAACTTCTGCCCGGGTTGAATCGCATCGACGTCCGTCAAGAGCGAGGCTTTGACCAGTTCCTTTCCGTCCTTTATCTGGGCCTCCACACCGGTGGAAATGAAGAAAGTTCCAGCGGTCAAGAACAGTTCCAGCGGAATTGATCTCCAAAACTTCAGATTCATTCGAATATTCCTGTGTGTGAGGCGCGCCGCCTCGGTAATCTTCCAGTTATCGGTTCGCGCCGCCAGGGGACGCCATTGCGGATCATCTCCAGCGCAGCCGTCGACTGGATACATCCTCAATATCAAATCCACATCTGCACGAACCGCAACGCCTAAACACCCTGCAACGTGTCGCTTCGATCGTGCAACGTGCATCGCAACCGCCGGTTGTTGGGAGACTCCCACTCGCATAAGTGGTTTGCTGCCAATAGCTTAGTTGTACCCATTCGAGAGTGGCACAATTTAAGCCAGAGAGCATCTCAAATTCATGCTAGTGCGCGCATGCTGTCCTGGGTTCTAACTTTTCTAATTGTCGCCATCCTGATTGCCGTCTTTGGGTTTTCCGATACTGCCGAGCGGCGGCGCGGGGGTGTCAAACTGCTCTTTTTTGCATTATTAGTTGTGATCATTTTGTCGTTATTCCTCTCCTGACACAACCCGCCAAAAAGAGATCGGGGCCGACCGCTCGGCCGGTCCCGATCTTGTCCGATGAAGCCCACGACTACGATTGTGCTTTCAGAATATCTCGAATCTCCGTGAGCAATTTCTCTTCAGCCGAAGGTCCTTTCGGGGGGACTGGAGCGGGTTTCACCAACAGATTGATCTGCTTGATAATCAGAAAGATTACGAAGGCGATAATGACGAATTCAATAACCGTATTGAGAAAGGCACCGTACCCGATAACCGCTAAGCCTTTGTCAGTGGCGTCTTTCAACGAGCTCGCAGGCTTGCCGGGAGGGCGATGCTCCGTCATCGCCGCGACGCGGCTCGACAAAAACAACGGCTGCGACGGAGCGTAGCCCTCCAGAAAGATACCCGCAAAATTCTCCAATGTGCATCAGCCTCCCTGCGCCTGTGGCTAGTCGCATGATTTAATGCGGGCAACTTTGTCGAGTCAATCCATCAATGCCCGACGACGAGAGGCCAGGTCGAATGGGAGAACTACTCTTCTGTCTATTTTAGGAATCCGAGGCAGCTTGAGCTGTTAGGTTGCCGAATCACGAAACATGAGACGGCTTACGGACCGAAAAAGGGGCCTGATGACAAATGTCGCCTGACGACTTCTCGGCATTGATCGCAGGTGCCCGCCGGTTCGACGAGGCAGCCGCAGAAGAGTTGGTGCGTCGGATCTATCCCATCGTGATCCGAATCGTCCGCAACCATTTACCCCGTCGTGAACTCGAAGAGGACCTCGCTCAGGAAGTGTTTTTGAAAATCTTCTCTAAACTCCAGCAATTCCGTGCAGATGTCCCGTTTGAGCATTGGGTATCCCGGATTGCCGTAAACACTTGTATCGACCACCTCCGGAAGCAAAAGAATCGACCGGAGTTCAGGTTGGCCGACTTTACCCTTGAACAACAGGCAGCGCTCGAGAATCTTTACAACTCTGCGACCCTCCCGCCGGAACGCTCGCCTGAAGAGGTGCGGGAAATACTGCATCGCTTGATGCTCGCACTCAAGGGCGACGAGAGACTAGTGATACAATTGATGTACCTTGAGGAGAAATCTGTCGCTGAAATTTGTGACCTGACAGGATGGAAACCGTCTAAAATTAAGGTGACAGCCTTCCGAGCGAGGCAGAAGCTTGCAGCAACATTGAAGCGTTTGGAAAGATGACGGAAGACCCATTACAGGCACTTTTCGAGCGGGCAAGACGCGCGCCGCGGGATCCGGTGACTAATCCGCCCCCCGGTTTCGTGGACAAGATTTTGCGCCGGCGTCGGAGCCAGGTGAGGGAAAACCAGATCGCTTTTCAGGCGTCTCTTGTTTCTGTCGTGACTGCTTTGTGTATTTTCGCGACAATTTTCGGCCTGAACTACGACTCGGTCATTTCCGCGACCGCCGATGATCAGGATCCTGTCGTGGAGATGGCTAACTCGCTATGGGATTCCGCTGGAAACTGATCATCGCGTTTTCTGCCCTGTTCGTGATCGGTGGTTTTTGTGGTTCTGCTCTAACACTCGCAGTGCTGAAGGCCAGGCTCCATGGCCCCGGAATGCGGAATGGGAGAACGTGGGAAGAGTCGTTGATGAAGAACTTGAAGACGAACCTCAAGCTTTCTGGCGAACAACAGGATCAAATCAAGCCTCAGATCGCTGCAGCCTTTCAGCAAATGCGCGCGCTCCATCGCCAGGTGATGCTCCAGTCGGACGCTATCATTGATCAGACTTTGCAGCGGATCGAGAGCCAATTGAACCCCGATCAGAAACAGGGGCTCGAGCGCTTCCGGGCGCGGCGCCAGGAGCGAATTCGGCGGCTCCTGGAGAACTCCAAGCCGTAGCCTGGAAAGTTCTCGTAACGCCGGGTGCTCGAGGGCGTCAACAAATCACGCAAATGAGATCGCGATTTTTGATCACTTCGATTTTCTTATTGGCGACGTTCGGCTCAGTGCTCGCCCAATCGCCGGATGCAGACAGTAGGCCCGACGCGAGCGGGAAAATTCATCGTTACCTCCAGCAGGCATTGAAGCAACTCAATCTTACGGACGCTCAGAGCCAGCAAGTCAGAGCGATCGTGCAGAGCAGTCAACTGGATCTTCGAGCGGTGACACGAAACTACCTGATGGCAAAAAAAGAGCTCAAGGATGCAATCCGGGCGAATCCTGACGACGAAGACACTATCAGGGCGCGTTCCGCTCAACTCGGAAGCGCACTGACCGAGGTAACAGTGAAGCGCGCCCAACTACGTTCCCAAATCACGAAGGTGCTGACCCGGGAGCAGCAGCAGCAGTGGAATCAATTCGAGCAGAAGCAGGAAGACCAATTGCAGGAAAGAATTAATCGCCTGAGCCAGCCGGCTGATACTTAAAGGAGTTCCGAGTTCAGAGTTCACAGTTCCGAGTTCACAGTTCCGAGAGGATCCGATTACTTTCTAGTCGAACGATGCCTCAGCAAGCGTTTCGGCGCTTCGCACCTCTTGAATTTGCGACCCTTCAGTCCAGAGACGCTCAAGTGCTTCATCAGGCCACCGATCAACTTCGAGGCTTCCTCGCCTAACCGGTCGAGCTGCTTGTAGGCTTCGAGGTCAATATACGCCTGATCCAAGGCGTAAATGAGATGTGCTCTCACCTCCCCAACCGAACCCTTGCTGATCGAGAGAAATTGCCGGAATTCTTGGTTCCCATCTTTTTCGAACCCCTCGGCGAAGTTTGATAAGATCGAGAGCAGCGCTTTCCTATTCTGGTGCACGAGGGTCAGATCCTCGGCAAAACGGCCAGAATGACTGAGCAGGCCAACCTGCTTGACGAATTCACGTGATCTTTTGAAGGCTTCGAAGTCCTGAAAATTATCGATTAATGGCATAATCGACGAATCTACGGGAGTGCCCGAATAATGACAACATAGACATTATATGTTTTATATTTCACGGCGGGTGCCGACCCGGAACTCCGAACTCCTTACGCCACCCCCGCCAGTTCTTCCACGTGAACGTTGAACTGCAAGTCGTACAGCTTCCGATAAAGCGTCGACGTTTCGAGCAGTTCGCGATGTGTTCCGATATCGCGGATCTCGCCCTGATGCATGACCACGATTTGGTCGGCCTTCAGGACCGTGGAAAGACGGTGAGCAATCGCTACAACTGTTCGGCCCGCGGACAGCTGTTCGAGAGCTGCCTGGATCTCCCTCTCCGCCTCTGAATCGAGCGCCGACATCGCTTCATCGAGAAGCAAAATAGGGGCGTCTTTCAGCAGAGCCCTCGCAATCGAGATCCGCTGCTGCTGACCGCCGGACAAAAGACAGCCCTTGTCGCCAACCACGGTCTCGTAGCCGTGCGGCTGTTGGACGATAAAGGCGTGCGCGTAAGCCTGTTTCGCCGCCTCGACCACTTCCTCTCTGGTCGCGTCCAGCCGCCCATAACGGATATTGTTTAAGATCGAATCGTGAAACAGGAATGTGTCCTGCGAGACCATGCCTATCTGTTCCCGCAAGGAACTCTGCGTGATGGTACGAATGTCGCGACCGTCGAGCCGGATCACCCCGGCTTCAGGGTCATAGAAGCGCAACAGGAGGGAAAGGATCGTACTCTTGCCAGCACCACTGGATCCGACCAGGGCATAGTATTTGCCCGCTTCGATCTTGAGGCTCAGATTGCTCAGGGCTTCGGGTAATCCTGGCCGATACCGGAAGGTTACCCTCTCGAGTTCAATATCGCCCTGGCTGCTGTCGATGGCGATGGCATCCGGTGCATCTTGAATAGCTGGCTGACGGTTTAGTGTATCAAAAATGTAAGTTGTCGCGTTAAAGCATTTCTGCATCGTCAGATGGATCCGGCTGAGCAGTTTGACCGGCTGATACAGCATGAAAATTCCAGTCAGCAGGGCAAAGAATTTTGTGAAATCCAGATGAACGAACCAGACATATAAAAGAGCTAAGCCCACACCGACCGCGGCTACGGCCTCCACCATGGGACTTACGACCTGAACTGCCCTTTGCACGCGGACGCTGCTCTTAAACTGGTCCTCGCTGATTCGGGCGAAATTCTCTCCCTCCCTCGGCTCTCTCGCAAACGCCTTGATCACTCGGATGCCCGCAAAAGTCTCCTGCAGAGCAATCGTCATTTCCGCCATCCCGGCCTCTTCCTGCTGCCCTTGTCGGCGAACTTTTTTCCCAAACACGACGATGGGGATCATGCAGACTGGAAAGAGAACGAGGCTTATGATCGTGAACTTCCAATCGAGCCAGATCAGCGCGGCCAGCGCCCCGATAATCGTGAGCGGCTGTTTGATGGCATCGCTGCTGATGGTTGTC
>JBAUZZ010000086.1:0-1656 GCA_049585495.1 Chthoniobacterales bacterium
GATGAAGCAGCTGCGTTAGTTCTCAATGGCCAGGAGGGACATACCCAGGTCGATGCCGATCACATCCCCGGCATACCAGTTTCGGCCGATATTGAATGCGTCCGCAAAACCATATCTGCCCCAGATCACGTCCCCAACCTTGTCGTAAAGAGCACGAGCGCCGGAAACGGCCAGCTCAGGAGTAAACGTTATCGAGCAGATCACGCCGGTAGGTGATACGGTGCCATCTTCCGGCCCGTCAGGCGCACCGTAGGCGGCGTATCCATCGGGACCATCGCTGGCATTCAAACCCCAGAAGCCCTGTGCATAGGTTTCTGACTTGGCGGCGTGGTCGACACAGTATTGTCGGTGCGTCTGCATCGCGTTCTTGGACGCCACCCAATAATCGAATCCAAGTTGATCGCGCTGGTTGCCGAGATAGAAATATCCAAAAGGCATCTGATGAATGAACACGGGCCCGCCGGCCAGCAGCTCGATCCCGCCATAAGTTCGCAACGGCCGCTTAAACGCAGCCCAAGTTGTTGCCGGCAGCGCGTCTACCGGCGCGCCGAGGCCCAGCAGGTAAAGCAAGATCGCCTCGCTGTAGATTTCATAATTGTAGCTTAAAAAGCCGATTTCGGGTTTCCATCCATGGGAAAGCACCCTCTTCTGCGGCTGGGTATCGTTGTTGGTCAGCAGCCACAGCCAGCCGAGGCGTCTGTAGAGCGCATCGCTCAAAACAGAGATGTCCCGCGTGGATGCATACTGAGCAAAATATTGACCGCAAACCAGAGCCCCCGCCACAAGTAGAGCCGTGTCTATGCTGGAATATTCGCTTCCCCAGACGCGTTCGCCGCTCCGTTTATCCACATGGTGAACCAACCAGCCGTGTACATTCGGCATGGCCAGCAAAAAACGGAGCGTTGTGCGAGCTCGGGTAGCGGCGGTCTGTCGGTCCAGCCACCCGTTGACGATGCCGACTGGGAGCGCCGCCAAGCCATAACCGGTGGCGGCGATCGATGCTGCCGTGTAATTGTCGTCACCAAAGTTATTGGCGCGGTCACTAATCAATCCTGTAACTGGATCGGCTTTCTCCCAGAAAAAGCGAACGGCGCGACGCTGCACCTCCTGCAATAGCTGCTCATCGCTGAGGTTCGATCGCGACGTTGCGAATTTCGGTGGAGCGGACTTCATGTGAGCCGATGTTACAGTATGGGCGAGGCGGATAGGAGAGTTGATTTAACAAAAAGGAGACCTTTCTCGCTCGTGGCGCAAATAATGCGAGGAGTTCGTAGGGAAAAGATCACCTGTTAGCGCGGCAGACATTAACGGGCCTGGAGGATGCCAATGCGGCTCCGCCTTGGCGGATCGCCCAACCCATTCACCGGCCAGGAAACGTCACTCGCTATACGAAGCTCCCGCTGAGCCGCCGGACATCCTTAGCCTGTACGGAGCTCCACTCCTTGGGTTGCGGCTCCGCCGCGCTAGGATTGATGCAGGCTAGGCAACCGGGACCGATGCAGGATCGTCCGTTAGCCCAGCCAAGGGGGGAATTACAAAAGTTGACTGTGGCTCGAGGAACACGTTTCTGACAGCTTCGGGCTCCTCTCGCCAAGGGCTGAAGGCGGCGACGTCCAAGACACTGTCATGGAAGTTACGCAGGGTGCTTCTGTGGCC
>JBAUZZ010000087.1:0-5361 GCA_049585495.1 Chthoniobacterales bacterium
GAGCCGCATTGGCATCCTCCAGGCCCGTTAATGTCTGATGCGCTAACAGGTGATCTTTTCCCTACGAAATCCGATTTTCTTCAATAACCTGGGATCGCCGTCGATTCTTTAACTTACCCGGTTGGGGGATTGTTAGCCGCCTCAGACGGGTTTTGTTTGCTGAGAATACCTCTACGAAAGTGTCAAATGTCTTTTGAATCCATCTACGTCGCCGGTCACCGAGGGCTGGTTGGTAGCGCTGTTCTCCGCAATCTGGAGAGGAACGGATACCCTAACGTCCTCGTCAGGACTCGCCAGCAATTAGATCTCCGAAGCCGGGAGAATGTCCGGAAATTCTTCTTTGCCAAAAGACCCGAAGCAGTGATTGTCGCAGCCGCAAAAGTAGGAGGCATTAAAGCCAATCACGACTATCCGGTGGAATTTTTGCTCGAGAATCTCCAGATTCAGAACAATTTAATATCGGCCAGTTTCGAGTTCGGCGTGAAGAAACTGCTGTTTCTTGGAAGTTCCTGCATTTATCCAAAGCTTGCGCCGCAGCCGATTCAGGAGGAATCCCTTCTTACCGGGTCCCTCGAACCGACCAACGAGCCCTACGCCCTCGCCAAGATCGCGGGGATAAAGCTATGCCAGGCCTACGCTCGAGAATACGGCGCCGATTTTATCTCTGTGATGCCCACCAATCTGTACGGACCCGGCGATAATTTTGATTTGGCGAGTTCGCATGTGCTGCCGGCTCTGCTCCGAAAGGTGCATGAGGCAAAGCTGAGGAATGAGAGAGAGGTTGTGCTTTGGGGTACCGGAACAGCGCGCAGAGAGTTTCTCCACGCCGATGATCTCGCTGACGCGCTTTGTTTCCTGATCGAAAGCTACGATTCACCGGAGATCATCAATATTGGTTGCGGTGAGGACGTCACGATCCGCGAACTCGCCGAGATCATCTTAGAGGTAGTCGGCTTCGAGGCTGACCTTGTTTTTGACGCGGCGCAGCCGGATGGTACACCTCGAAAGTTGTTAGATATAACGCGGCTGAAGACGTTAGGGTGGAAACCGCGCATTTCTTTGAGAGACGGGATCCGGCAAACCTATGAATGGTTTCTGGAAAACAGAAAACGCCCTACCGAAATAAACTGTACTCAGGCTAGCCCCCAAATCTCACGCGCCACATACAGCCACACGTTTATTGCGGGCTAGCTCTTAAACAGACGCTACACGTCTGTTTAAGAGCCCGTTTGAAAATAAATGAATCGACGACAAACTGTTTCAAATTCCTGTCTCAAAAAAAGCAGCGGAATTTTCCGGCGCAAGCCGGAGACCACCTTCGCTCCGCCGCCTGAGCCTGCATCGCTCACAAATCTCTCAGGATTTGTGAGCGATGCAGGCTAGCGGCTCCTTTTCAGAAGAACCCTGCCCTGCACTTAGGCTGGACTCGGTCCGATGAACGACTAAATAGAGGTATGAAGAAGGCCTTGATTACCGGCATCACCGGTCAGGATGGCTCGTACCTGGCAGACCTGCTTTTATCTAAGGGCTATGAGGTCCACGGCATCATCAGGCGAGCCAGCACCTTTAATACCGCGCGAATTGATCATCTCTATCAGGATCCGCACGTGCACGGAGTCCGTCTATTTTTGCATTACGGGGACCTGGCTGATTCCGTGCAGCTGGTAAAACTCCTTTACGAACTGCAGCCGGACGAAATCTATAATCTTGGCGCGCAAAGCCATGTCCGGGTCAGCTTTGATATTCCGGAATATACCGCTGACATCACCGGCGTCGGAACGATCCGGATTCTGGAAGCGATTCGAGAGGCGGGCGTGAAACCCAGGTTCTACCAGGCATCGAGCAGTGAGATGTACGGCAAAGTGCAGGAGGTTCCCCAAACGGAGACTACGCCGTTCTGGCCGCGTAGCCCATACGGTGCGGCCAAGCTGTTTTCGTATTGGGCCACGATCAACTACCGGGAAGGTTACCGGCTTCACGCCAGTAACGGAATTCTCTTTAACCATGAAAGCCCGCGTCGGGGCGAAACCTTTGTGACTCGCAAAATCACGCGCGCTGTGGCGCGGATCAAACTCGGGTTGGACCAATATCTTTACCTCGGCAACCTCGAGGCGAAAAGAGATTGGGGCTACGCGCCCGAATATGTGGAAGGAATGTGGTTAATGCTGCAACAGGAGGAACCGGATGACTATGTTCTGGCGACGAACGAAACGCATACCGTAAGAGAATTTGTGGAACATGCGTTCGCTTGCGTCGATCTCGACTGGAAAGAATACGTTCGGTACGACAAGCGTTATGAGAGGCCGGCGGAAGTCGATCTACTGATTGGCAATCCGGCCAAAGCTAAGAAGCAGTTGGGTTGGGAGCCAAAGGTGCGTTTTGTGGAAGTTGTTCGCATCATGGTGGAAGCCGACTTGAAGGCGACTAAGGAACACGTGTACGGCATTGGGCGCAAGTGAGAAGGGAACAAGTACGGGCGAGACGCCCGCGGCGCTTTCGGCCTGCGCGCCGCGGACGGGAGAAAACGCCCTATCAAAGTGGACAGTATTGAAGTTAACCCACGCTTCGAAACTCCGATTAACTGGCCGGCAGAGTGGCACGGGTGTCCCGCCCGTTTCGGCCCAACCGTTCCGTCGCCTCGCGCGCAGATAAAGTAAAGCGTGCCATAACCACCAGAAACAGCAGGGAATATAGATTTCCCCGTCAAACAATTCCGGTAACGAGGCGCTCAAACACACCGCTTTAGTAAAGCGTAGGGGCAGTTCTCCCGCCTGCGGCGAGGCGGGCCGAACGGACGGCCCGCGGTCGTTTCGGCCTGCCGCGCCTCTGACGGGAGAAACGACCCTACTAAACGAACCATGAATCAGATTTTCGTGCCCGATCGAGTCGAGAGTAACCAGGTTGCCCATATCCTTGGTTCCCCGGAGGCCCTGAATAAAATTGTGGTTCTGGAAGCTAGACGCCTGGCCCATCGCTACACTGATCCCAGGAGACTATTGGACGACTTCATGCGCAAGCTGCCCGAACCGGCGCTCCGGATTCTCGCCGTCACCGGCAACTGGAATCCGACGCAGCCGGCAGACTCGGCCAGGGTTATCGGAGTCCTTTCGTCCCGCGCAAAATTGAAGCAGCTCGCCGCTGAGCTCCAGGACATCCTGTGCCCGAGCCCGGAGTACCGGGCGCTTCTCGAGAACGACATCCGGCGGATCGCAATTTTTCAGACTCAGTTCCCGAACTACCAGAGCCTGGCGGCCGCCATCTCCTGAGCGCAGCGAAGGCAGGTTAAGCGCGCTTCGAAACGCCGAACAACTGGTACAGAAGTGATTAAGGGATACGCTAGATGACCCTCAAGGACGCCAAATTGATCGCTGACGAATTCCGTAAGTTGACTCTGGTAGAGTCGGCTGAGGTCGTTGCGAATATCGACGGCCACTGGAGTGTGCGCCTGATAGCCATATTCCGCAATTCGAGCATAGCCTCCAAGGTCCTGGGAACCGCCAGGGTCGAAGAAGACTTTGGGTCAGGCGAGGGCAATATCTCCGTGTTGTGCGATCGCCAAACCTGGTTGCCGTGTCGGGGGGAAGGCCCGGCAGGTGAAGTTGTCAACTCGGAGTAGCCAGGCGAAGTCGTGAGAGAGATAATTTTTACCGGCCCATCGTCAAATCTCGAAACAGTGGACGGCCCGCCCAAGGTTTGGACGGTCGTCGCTTATCCCACTAAAAGCCGCGCTCGCCTTGGAAGTTTCGCATCCCTCGAGGAAGCGGTTGCTTTCCTGGAGTCGATCAGTGGCCCGCGCTAGCCTGCATCGCTCACAAATCCTTAGATATTTGTGAGCGATGCAGGCTCAGGAAATCGCTTCCGCTTATTCGCTGCGCAAAGTTAGACGCGCTAACGGGGAGATCGGCTCGAAAGCCACAATGCGGACAAATGCTTGCTGCCACTTCGTTAACAAAAGCCTCCTCGAGACCTCGCCGCAAAAGGCGGATAGATGCCCGCTGGGTGATGAAGTAGCTGAGACCGCAACTCGGGCATGGAATCAAAAGTTCGCGAGACGGCATACTCATTTCATAGCTTTCTTCGTTAAACCATCTAATCGTCCTTTTTGAAGTCGGCTTTAATTTTCGGCTATCGAAATAATTCTTTGAGGCGGCGCCAATAGTAGAATAGGCGTCCCGCCTGTCGGCGAACTGCATCAGCTGGGCTCAGTCCTCAGAACCTACAGGCTGGAAGCCTATGCTACTTTGAGCGCCATTCGGCGTTGACTCTTGCCCGGTGACCGTTGTCATCATAAATCCTTGAGGGACTCTGAAGATGATGAATGCACGGGTATTGATTGTCACCGGGGCAAGTCGAGGGATCGGAGCAGCGATCGCCCGGCTGACGGCTCGTCATGGGTTTCGGGTGGCAGTCAACTTTTCTGGAAACAAGTCCGCTGCGCAAGAAGTGGTCCGAACCATCATCGAAGCCGGCGGGCAGGCCATGCCGATACGTGCCGACGTGGCCCGCGAAAAAGAGGTGATGCGGCTTTTCGATACGACCGAACGCGAGCTCGGGCGAGTGGACGCACTGGTAAATAACGCTGGTGTCACCGGCGGCTTCGCACGGGTCGAAGCACTTCAGGCGGAGGCACTCAACCAGGTGCTTGCCGTGAACGTCGCGGGGACAATCCTATGCTCGCGCGAAGGGGTCCGGCGAATGTCGACGCGGCACGGTGGAAAAGGCGGCGCCATTGTGAACATTTCCTCCTTGGCGGCTCGGACCGGCGGGGCAGGGGAATGGGTGCACTACGCCGCGACCAAGGGCGCGGTCAATGCCTTCACTATCGGGTTGGCGCGAGAAGTGGCGAACGAAGGCATTCGGGTCAATGCGGTTGCACCAGGCTTGATCGAGACAGATCTGCACGCCGCGAACGGGGCACCTGACCGCCTGGAAAGGCTGAGCCCAACGATACCGATGCGGCGCGCCGGGACAGCCGAGGAAGTCGCCGAAGGAGTTTTGTGGTTGTTGTCGCCCGCTGCGTCCTACACGACTGGAGCCATCCTCGAGATCGGAGGCGGCAGGTAGGGCGGCATGGGCGTCGATTCGGTAGAGGTCGCTTCTCCCGCCGGTCTGCTCGGCTTGCCTCGCCGCAGGCGGGAGAGCTGACCCTACCGAAAAATCGTTGCATGAATCTGGTAGGGTCGTTTCTCCCGCCAGAGGCGCAGCAGGCCGAAACGACCGCAGCTCACAAATACCAAACTGCAGGGGTCGCTCGGAGAGGCTCAGGCAGCGGAATCCCGCCGTCGCTTCGCTATGGCGCGGCCTCTCCTATTTTGCGGACGCGCCGAAGCTCGAAGACCACCTTCGCTCTGCGAGCTACGG
>JBAUZZ010000088.1:0-14017 GCA_049585495.1 Chthoniobacterales bacterium
GATCTCGCTTACGCTGCGCGGAAGGTATTTCAGGGCCGCCGATTGTTCATTTTCGGTGAGATCATTCACAATCCGCTCGTAAACGAGCAAATCGCGGCAATGGGGATCAAGAATCTTACAGGGATAAACAAAGAAGCGGAGATCGAAGATCTCACTGCCGACGATATCGTGATTGTCCCCGCGTTCGGCACAGATCTGAAAACCTTGGCCTTCATTCAGGATCGTGGCTGCCAGACTGTCGATACAACCTGCGGGGACGTGATGAGCGTTTGGAAGCGAGTTCGCCAAAACGCCTCAGAGAACGCCACCTCGATCATTCATGGCAAGGCCGAACATGAGGAAACGAAGGCAACCGCCTCGCGCGCACTCGGCGGTGGGGGAGGACGATACCTCGTAGTGTTGACTCTCGCCGACACCGATTACGTCTGCGATTACATCCGCCACGGAGGAAACAAGCAGGAGTTCCTCGACCGCTTCAAGGACGCGCATTCCCCGGATTTTGATCCCGATCAACACCTCAAAGCCGTCGGAGTCGCCAATCAGACAACGATGCTCCGAGGCGAAACCGAGGAGGTACAGCGACGTATTCGCGCGGCGATTATCGAGCGCGATGGTCCGGTTGAGGGCGCAAAGAATTTCCGATTTTTCGATACGATTTGCGGTGCCACACAGGAGCGCCAGGATGCGCTGAGCGAGTTACTGAACGAGAAGATGGACCTGCTGCTGGTTGTGGGCGGATACAACAGCTCTAACACGTCGCATCTCGCCGAGATGGGCGAAGCCAAAATACCGACTTACTTTGTCCGCGGTGCTGATAAGCTCGAGAGCGCAATCCAGATCACGCACTATAACCTGCATCGAAAATCGGAGATCATCACGCAGAACTGGCTCCCGAGCGGGCCGATCACTGTCGGGATCACGGCCGGAGCCTCTTGTCCGAACAATCTCATTGAGGAAACGATCTTTCGAGTTTACGAATTGCGAGGCGTCCCAACTGCCGAAGTGCTCGCAGCCTGACGTGGCTTCCGCCGAGACAGTAGACAGTAGGAAAGTGGACAGTGAGGCTCCCTTTAGCCGAGCCTCGCTCTTGCTGTCTACTGTTAACTGTCGACTATCTACTCTCTCCGTTCTCGGCGTTGACGGCGCTCTCGGCGTTGACGAGACTGCCCGGACATGCCCGACCAGTTCCTGATCGTCGACGGCCATAGCATCATTTTCGCCTGGCCGGAACTCCGGGCGCTCCACCAGCGAAAGACCGCGTCAGCCCGAGAGCTTTTGGCCAAGATTCTCACCGAATACCAAGACTTCTCCGGAATAAAGGTCGTGCTGGTGTTCGACGGAAAAGGCGCTTCGGTTAGCGAAACGAATGAGCCCGGCGGTATCCAGATTCTCTATTCAAACACAGGCCGCACAGCCGACGCAATCGTGGAAAGGCTTGTAGCGAAATATGCAAAAATTCACTCCATTACCGTGGCAACAGCCGATTTACTTGAACAACAAACCGCCATCTCTTTCGGCGCGCACTGCATCGGGGCGGAAGGCCTGCGACAGCTCATCGAACAAGGAAGGCGCCATCTCGCTTCCGAGCTGAAGAGGAGACGGAAGGGTCAGTAACTAGCCCGCAAATCTCAAGGCCGTGTGCATCCACGGGCATATTTCAGGCTAGCCTGCATCGCTCACAAATCTCTAAGGATTTGTTCTATTCATAAGGAATGTTGCACTTTCGCGAGGATTTTTGCCGCTGAAAGCTGGTAGGGCGAATTCGTCCCGCGAAAGCTGGACAAATGAGCCTCAAGGGACTAGCAACATTTCCGGTTTAGGCTCATCCACCGCGCTGGGAGCGATGCAGGCTAATCACTATTGCCTATCGCCCACTCTCACCCGCGCTTCCCTCATCTGCCTTAACCACTCGAATTCGCGAATCCAGTTCGTGGGTCAGAACGTCGATCGTTTGATGCGGTGTCTCTAGTGGCGCGAGAAGCCCGGTGTCTTGAAGGACGACCAGACTGCATTGCTTGGGGATCGGCTGAAGCCGGTAAGCCCACTCGAGCGGCGGGTAAACTGTCTTGTCTGCCCAGATTAATGTGACCGGTTGAGAAAGTTCGGCCAATCGTTTCTCGAGATCTAAGTTAAATCTTCGCGACAACCATTGGAAAATCACTCGTTCGGCACCGAACTGTTGCGCACAATTGGTGAGCACATCCACGACCTCGTCATTGACCTGACCCGGATCGGCGAATCCAAAGCTCTTCAACCAAGCCCGAATTTGCACTCGAGTAGAGAGATAACGCCGATAAAACAGCCGATTCACCAGCGGCATTTTAGAGCTCCATCGATAGCGATTGGGTAATCGTCGACGCCCAAATTCGACGAACCCAACAGGCATGCTCAGGATCAATCGCTGTACCAACTCGGGATGCTGCGCTGCTAAAACTGTGGAAAATCCGGCGCCGAGACCACTCGCAACGATCGTGGCTCGCGACTCGCCACACTTCGCCCGCAGGAATTCCCGGAGCGCCTGAACCTGATCCGGCAGGGACAACATCCGATCAGAACGATCGGACTCACCAAAGCCTAACAGGTCGAGAGCCAGCACCTGGAATTTGTCCGCAAAGTGCGGGTAAACCTTTGACCATTCATAGGAAGAAGCACCGATGTACACGCCATGTACGAATACCAACGGATCCCCTTGACCGGACTCGTGGTAAACGATTTGGCCGCGGCTTGTATAAAGCACGCGCGTCGCGAAGATCGCTGGAGAGATTACCTCGGGCAAACGCGGCTTCGGCGGCGGCCGCAGCGCATAACGCACTGCCAACGCGACTGCGCCAAGGACCCCAGCTCCCAGACTGACCCTCCATAGCTTGGGCTTACGCATAAATAAGCGAATTGGCAGTCGAAAGAGTAAACAGCAGAAAGTATCGGAAAGTAGACGGTGGACTTCCGCTTGGCTCAGCCCCGCTGCACTGTCCACCGTCTACTGTCAACTCTCTACTCTCTTACACTAGGTCAGCAGCACTTTGCCAGAGCCCGGGGTGATCTGCCCAATCACCTTTCCCTTCGCCAGCGATACAACCTCTTCCTGGTGGTGTTTGGCAACCACCAGCACCATCCCGATGCCCATATTGAAGACTTGATACATTTCCTCGGCCTTGATCGTCCCTCCTTTTTGAATGATCCGAAAGATGGGTGGAACCCTCCAAGATGACGTATCGATCAAAGCATCGCACGTCGAGGGAAGAATGCGGGGCAGATTGTCAACGAGACCGCCCCCAGTAATGTGAGCCGCACCCTTGAGACGCCCGGCTGGAATGAGGGCCAAAAGGGGCTCATAGTTGCGGTGAATTCGCAGCAGTTCCTCGCCCAATGGCTTTGACAGAGTTTCGACCTTTTTCGACAGGTCCAGCCGAAGGTGATGGAGTAAAACCTTGCGAGCCAGCGAGTACCCGTTAGTGTGGAGGCCGTTGGACGGGAGTCCTATCAAAACGTCGGATGGTACAATACGGCTGCCGTCCAGGATCCTGGTGCGGTCAACCACTCCAATAATACAGCCAGCCAAGTCGTACTCACCAGCACAATACATATCCGGCATCTGTGCCGTTTCTCCCCCGATCAATGCGCATCCGCTAGCCCGGCAGGCCTTCGCGAAGCCCGAGATGAGTTGATCGATAACAAGGGGATCCAAATGCTCTGCACCGATATAGTCCAGAAAGAAGAGCGGTCTGGCGCCAGCCACAGCGATATCGTTGATGCAGTGATTTACCAGGTCCTGAGCTATCGATTCATGTTTACCCAGCGCGATAGCTATTTTTAGTTTCGTCCCGACTCCGTCGATGCTTGAGACCAAAATCGGGTCCTTCATCCCGGCGAAATCCGCCCGGAACAAGCCGCCGAATCCCCCGATTTTCCCAAGAACTTCCGGACCAAACGTCGTTCGGACCTTTTGTTGCAGGCCTAGTTTGACCCGATTTGCCAAATCAATATCGACTCCGGCGGCCGCATACGCTTTCTTCTTCGGCTCGCTCTTCATTTCAACCCGGCGAACAGCTCGGGCTGGGCGACGGCATCCGCCAGCAGCCGCGACCGAGTCTGGCGCCGCTCCATGATAAACTTGTCCAGTTCAGGGTCTACGGGCACCGGATAATCGCTGTTAAAACAGGCCAGACAAAACTCATTTTTCGGAAGTCCCGTAGCGCGCACCATCCCTTCGATATCCAGATACCCAATCGAATCGACGCCAAGGTAATCACAAATTTCGTCCTCGGAGCACTGGTTCGCCATGAGATTCTTCGGATCCGGGAAATCAATCCCGTAATGGCAGGCATACTTATGCGGCGGACAACTGATCCGGAGATGTACTTCCTTAGCCCCGGCTTCGCGTAAGTTAACGACCCGGGCGCGCGCGGTCGTTCCGCGAACGATCGAATCGTCCACGACAACAACTCGTTTCCCGGCGACCAGTTCTTTGATCAAATTCAATTTTACTCGTACGTCGAAATCGCGGATCAGCTGTGTCGGCTGCAGAAACGTCCGACCGATGTAATGGTTACGGACAAAGGCATGCTCGAACGGGATGCCTAGCTCGTGGCTGAAGCCGAGCGCAGCGTAGTTGCCCGAGTCCGGTACCGGAACGACAATATCCGCCTCGACCGGATGCAATCGGGCCAACTCGCGCCCCATTGCTACGCGGACCTTACTGACGTTGCGGTTCCTGATCGTGCTGTCCGGCCGCGCAAAATAGACAAATTCGAACATGCAAAAGGCTTTGCGCTCCTCCTTGAAAGGCCACTCTGACCGAATGCCGTCGTCACTGATGATAGCAACCTCGCCCGGCTCAATCTCCCTGATGAATTCGGCGTGGACCAGATCAAAGGCACAGGTCTCCGAAGCCAGGATAAAGGCGTCGTCCAGTCTGCCAAGAACCAGCGGCCGAAACCCATAAGGGTCCCGCACGCCGATAATCTCGTCTTCGCCCATGAGTACGAAGGAGAAGGCCCCGTCTATCTGCCGGAGCGCCTTTAGCGCATTTTGATAGCCTGTCGGTTGGGCCAGGAGATGCAGAATGATTTCGCTGTCTACCGTCGTTTGAAAAATCGAACCGCGCGCTTCCAATTCGTCGCGAAGGATGGCTGCATTGATGAGGTTTCCGTTGTGCGCGATCGCTAGCTGCCCTCGTCCACAATCGACATTGAGAGGTTGGGCGTTCTTCAAAGTGCTGGACCCGGTCGTGGAATAACGAACGTGCCCAATCGCGCGGGTACCCTTGAGTTGCCGGAGTTCTCTCTCGGTGAAAACCTGCGACACCAGGCCCATGCCTCGGTGAATATTGAATGGCTGGTGCGAACCCTCAGTGGTCACAATCCCAGCGCTCTCCTGACCACGATGTTGAAGAGCAAAAAGTCCGTAATAGGTCAAAAGAGCAGCGTCCGGATGACCATACACGGCGAAGACGCCGCACTCATGTTTGGGCTTGGTGGAGAGATTCACCGGTTTAGGGGCGCGTCATTGTGCGCGCAATAGAACTGTACCATGAATCAAAGAGCTGATCCAAGGGCCACCGTACGGCGCGTTCTTCGGTGGCTAGCACTAACTCGGAGCCGCCTACTTGACCCAGAGGGATTGCAGGGGCGCCATGCCGGCGACAAAGCGCTTCTGCCGGGGCCGCGTCGTGTCTGGCAACCGACACGATGACCCTCGATTGATCTTCACTAAATAACACTTGATCTTCGCGCAATTTCCCGCGCGCGAGCTGAATTTCGGCCCCGATTTGTTTTTCACCTGAAATACAGCACTCAGCCAAAGCCACTGCCAGACCGCCTTCCGAGCAATCGTGCGCACTCTTGGCAATTCCCTCCCGGATCAACGCCAGAACCGCAGAATGTACCGCCAGCTCGCGCTCGTAATCCAAACGTGGGGGACGACCTTCTTTTCGACCATGCAAGACCTTGATGTAATGCGAGGCGCCAAGCTCGATCCCACCCTGACCGATCAACAAGACCACATCTCCTTCGTCCCGGAAAAACTGGCGAGTGATGAATCGCTCTTCCAGGATCAGTCCCACCATTCCAACCGTCGGCGTCGGATCGATAGCGCCGTTCGGGTTTTGATTGTACAAACTCACGTTTCCGCCCGTGACCGGCGTACCAAATCGATGGCAGGCTTCCGCCAGACCCTCAACGGCCTCACGAAGCTGCCAGAAACTCTCCGGACAATAGGGATTGCCGAAATTCAAATTGTCGGTGACCGCCAGCGGCGTGGCGCCGGAACAAATCAGATTCCGGGCGGCTTCGGCAACCGCTATCTTAGCACCTTCTCGTGGATCGAGACTACAATAGAGCCCGTTACAGTCTGTGGTCGCTGCAATAAATTTCCCCGCCTCGCGGACGTAGAATACTGCCGCATCGGAGCCCGGAGGCACTACCGTTCCGGCACGAACCGTGTGATCATATTGCCGGTAGACCCAGTTTTTGGAGGCGATTGTGGGATAGGCCAGGAGTTTTAACAACGCCTCTCGGGAATCCGCCGTCGGTACCGTCGTCAGGTCGAGCCTGGCTGCGACGTCAGGCCGCCTGGCCGCGCGCTCGTAGATCGGAGCGTCTTCAGCCAGTTTCTCGGCTGGGATTTCCACTTCCACTTTGCCCCGATCGGTCACTCGCATCATGCCATCGTCCGTTACCTGCCCAACCAGCGCGTAGGGTAGATCCCACTTCTCAAATACCTGCTTCACTTTCTCTTCGTTTCCCCGCCGGACGATGATCAACATTCTTTCCTGGGATTCGCTGAGGAGGATCTCGTACGGAGTCATTCCCGCTTCCCGCTTGGGGACACGCGCCAAATCGATTTGTATTCCGGTCCCGCCGCGGCTCGCCGTCTCACAGGTTGAGCACGTCAACCCCGCCGCACCCATGTCTTGAATCCCGGCAACAGACCCGCTCGCCAACAACTCCAGACACGCCTCAAGCAGCAGCTTACCTTTGAATGGATCTCCTACCTGAACTGCCGGCCGATCCTCTTTCGATTCTTCCGTTAGATCGCGCGACGCAAATGCCGCACCGGCCAGCCCGTCACGCCCGGTCTCTGAACCCACGTAAAAGACAGGATTCCCCACGCCGTGCGCCGCTCCTCTTGCAATCTGGTCGTGACGGAGGACTCCCAGGCACAGCACGTTGACCAGGGGATTGCCCTCGTACGATTCGTCAAAGTAAATTTCACCGCCGATCGTCGGAACACCAATACAATTCCCGTAGTGGGAAATGCCGGCCACTACTCCACCGAAGAGACCGCGGTTGCGTTTGGCATTTGGCGCGCCTTCCTGGATCGGCCCGAACCGAAGCGAGTTCAGCAGAAACACCGGGCGTGCGCCCATCGTAAAGATATCGCGAATGATTCCACCCACTCCTGTCGCAGCACCCTGAAACGGCTCGACAGCACTGGGATGGTTGTGGCTCTCCATTTTGAATGCAACAGCCCAGCCATCTCCAATGTCGATGACACCCGCGTTCTCTTCGCCGGCCCGGACGAGCACCTGCGGACCGGTGGTTGGAAATTTTTTAAGCTCGAGCTTGGTGTTCTTGTACGAACAGTGCTCGCTCCACATCACGGAAAAGACACCGAGCTCCGTGAAGTTCGGATCGCGGCTTAGAATCGATTTGATCCGCTCGAACTCTTCGTCGATTAAGCCATGATCGTGGATGAGCTCACGTGTAATCGCAGTCGACATTCTCAGGCAACGGACAAAGTTCGAAGCATCGATTCGAAAAGAAGCCGGCCATCCTCGCTCCCGAGCTTACGATCCCATGCGCGATCGGGATGAGGCATCATTCCGACCACATTCCGCTCTCGATTGCAGATACCGGCGATGTTGTGAACGCTCCCGTTCGGATTGGCGCCCGTCAGCGGCTCTCCGGTCGCATCCACATAGCGAAATACCACCCGTTCGTTGGACTCCAGTTCCGACAAGGTCGCCGAATCAGCTAGATAAGCTCCTTCGCCATGCGCGATGGGCATCCGCAGGATTCGGCCCTGCTCGATCCACCGGGTGATCGGCGTATCGCTGGTTTCAACCTTCAGCCTTACTTGCTTGCAGACAAACAATAGGGACTGATTCCGCACGAGCGCCCCTGGCAGCAGCCCAGCCTCGCAAAGAATTTGAAATCCGTTGCAAACGCCGACAATGGGCAGTCCTTCTTGGGCTGCATGTTTCACAGCCTTCATAATAGGCGAAAACCGCGCAATCGCCCCGCATCGCAGATAGTCTCCATACGAAAATCCCCCGGGCAAAACGATCCCATCAAAACCCGAAACCGACGATTCCTTATGCCACACGTATTCGGCCTGAACTTTGAGACCGTCGGTAAACGCGCGCAAGCAGTCCTGGTCGCAATTAGAACCAGGAAATTGGACAACTGCGATTTTCATTCCGCCGCCTCGGCAACCGCTGGATATCGGATAGTGTAATCCTCAATGACCGGATTCGAGAGTAAATCCCGGCAAATCTCTTCCAGCTTGGCCGGGTCTGGGGCGCTTGTAAATTGCAATTCAAGAAACTTTCCGACGCGCACCTGATCAATTGTATCCAGCCCGAGGTCGCGAATGGCATTCTTTACCGCAACCCCTTGAGGATCCAGAACGCTCTGCTTTGGCATTACGATGACCTGCAGTTTCATGAAGGGAGCGTTACCATCGAAGTAGTGTCCGGCTTCGACAAGGGAATTTTTGCGTTCCGGGTTCTGCGCATCCAGGCCTTGTAGGGCGCGTGGCCCACGCGCCGCGGCTGAGCCAGCCGCTCCACAGCCCGACCTCGGAGGCCTCCCAACCCGCGGAACGCGGACCCGCCGAACTCGGAACGCCGAACTGGACACAACTCCTTCAACTGGTAAACTCTACCGGATATGCCTTTTTTGCGGAACTGGCTCACGCTGAGCGCAATCGCGCTGATTTTTGCTGCTCCAGGACTTGCGGAACAGGGAATGACTGAGAGCCCGGTGGCGGACTCGCCTCTGACGCCGGATGAAATGAGGAGGGCTGTCGCGATCGACGCCCTCACCGTTCCGACTCCTGGTGAGTTCTTTGCCGCAATCGAGAAGTCCGGCAAGCCCAACTGGGTTTCACAGTACCGTCCACCAACGCCGATTGACGCGACCAGCCGTGCCCAGATGGCCTTGAATCTCGGAACGCTGATCGCCGATGGCTACATTGCGGTCCAAGCCCAGGACGGCCAACAGGTCAAAAATGTCGGGCGAGACGTCCTGACCCTGGCTAAGAAACTGAGCGTGTCCGACAGCGTCTTGGCTCGCGGAAAAAGCATCACCCAATTTGCCGAGAACGGCGCCTGGGATCAGCTTAACGAGGAACTGGAGGCAACTCAGAATGAAGTGAAAAAGGCGCTCGAAGACAATCGGGACACCGATTTAATTACTCTCGTCAGCATCGGTGGCTGGATCCGCGGGACCCAGGTTGTCACCGGACTCCTTCTTCAGAACTTCAGCGCCGACGACGCGAAGCTCTTGCGGCAACCCGCCTTAGTTGCCTACTTGCGAGGCAAGCTAGATGGGCTTCCTCCCAAGTTGCACGAAGATAAGCTCGTCGGCCAGGTGAGTAAGGAACTCGAAGGGATTGAACGGATGGTCTCGTTCCCTGCCGACCATGTTCCGACCTCGGAGGAAGTTAAAGGGCTGAATGGGGCGGCCGCGAAACTTACTAAAGAAATCTCTACCGTGGAATGAAATCTTCTCTTCTGGCGCTCTTTCTCGCTGCCGTCGGGTTCGTCGGGTTCAGCCGCGCGGACAATGCAACCGATGACCAAGTCGCTGCGCGGAGCGAAGTTATTGACCTCGCCGGCGCCTTTCAAAACGACGGGTTCAAGATTCGCGACGGCAACTGGTTCGGGAAAATCTCAAAGGATCATCCGGAGATTGTTTCCGTCAATCTCTACAGCGGAAACGCCTACTGGTTCACAGTTGCTGCCACCGACAAAGCCGAAAAGATTAAACTTGCGGTATTCGATGATCAGGGCAAGCCGGTGAGTTACGAGCCGTACGAATCGGAGAATCGCGCGGCGGCTGGCTTTAGCCCTGACGCAAGCGGACTATACTACGTAAAGGTCTCATCGGCGGCAGGCGGGCCGTCGACCTTTTGCTTAATTTACACGTACAAATAAAATCTGCCGGCAAACTTCATGCCCACGGATGCGCCAAGGGTTAAAGAGAAATTCTCAGGACCAACGGTTAAACAGTTCTCGGTCTTTCTCTTGAACAAGGTTGGGGCACTGCTTGAGGTAGTTAAGCTCCTCAACGCAAGTGACGTCCATGTCCTGGCGCTCAACGCTCAGGATTCTACCGATTCGGCAATTGTTCGCCTTATCGCCAGCGATCCGGACATGGTTGAGAGTATCTTTGATCTTCATGAGGTTGCCTACAGCATTTCGGACATCCTTGTCGTGGAGATGACCGAAGTCGCGATCGATCTTAAGCGAATGCTTCACAGCCTGCTCATGGCCGAGGTTAACATTCAGGTTTGCTATCCGCTGCTGTACCGCCCGCATGGCCGCTCGGCGATGGCTCTCCATCTGGACGATCAGGAATGCGGCTGGTCCGTGCTGGCTGGCGAGGGTTTCAAGATCCTCAACCAGGCGGACCTGTCCCGCTAGCCTGCATCGGTAGGCCGAAGCTTGCTGAGCCTAAACCGCAAATGTTGCTAGCCCCTTGAGGCTCATTTGTCCCGCTTCGCGGGACGAATTCGCCCTACCGCCTTTCAGCGGCAAGAATCCTCGCGAAAATGCAACATTCTTATGAATAGAACTACAAATCCTGCTCTTTGTGGATCTTGGCGTATTCGCGTTCCGCGTTGAATCAAGCCGGGACCCATGCGTCCGTACCCAGCGGATGAAATTCTGTTCTCTGGCTTCGCTCATAGTCATTTCGCTGGATCTGTTCGCCTGTGAAAAGCAGCCCGTTCAGCCGCCCTTGACCTCTCCGCCGCCAAAAGACTCAAGCAATACGACGACCAGCTCCCCCGGCATCAGCCCGAGCCGAGGCTTAGCCCAGCCGCTCGCTCGGGCAGAAGCTTCGGCTTCGCCGCAACTCCAGAAGACCCTGGACGATACTAAGGCCGCGCCGACTCCCTCCGCCCCTGGCAAGAGCACCCCATCTCCGCAAGAGTCAGATACCCCATCGGACGCCACATTACTCGCCGGCGGACGCCCCGTTTTCAAGAACCAGGCGGCCAACGATTATCTGGAAAGCTACGACGCCTACATCAAGGATTTCAAAGAGGCGTACCGCGAAATGAAGCAAGGCAATATGGCGAAGTACGAGGCAGTAATCGCGCGGATCGAAGAGCTTCAATCCAAGGGCGAGCAAGTGCAGAAAGAATTATCGTCAGGAGAACGACGGGTATTCTCCGAGTACATCGATCGCAAGGCTCAGGAACTTGGCCAGTCGGATCAGAACTAGCAAGTCGCGCTGCAAGGCCCTAAGCAGATTTAAGATTTTGCTGGGGAAACTCGACTACGTCGCGAGTGCTTCGAAAGCTCGCGCGGCGGCGAGTTTTCCGAGACGACAAGGCGAGGATGAAGCGAGCAATCCGCAGCGAAGCATCCGGCTTGCTCAATTTGGAAATGTTCGCTACCCAAATTTTGAGTAGGCGATGCTCCTGTCGAAAAGCATCGTCGAGTGCCTCGACGATCGAGTCCGAGTCGGGTGCTAACCGCCCGCAGTCATTCTCAACAATCAAGCGGGCGTTTCCCTCCTCCTGACCCGGAACTACCTGGCTGATGATCACCGGCGTTCGGGCAGCGATCGCTTCCTGGATCGTCGCGCCGCCAGCCTTTGTAATCATCAGGTGATGGCTCGTCAGCAGCTCCGGCATTTTTGTCGTCCACCCCATAATTCGCAGCGGATGGGCAGATGACTTGACGGCAGCCTCGATCCCTTCTCGCAGCTTTGAGTCACGCCCAACCGCAACCGTTAATTCGATGTCGTGTCGTCGCGCCAACCGGCGAACGAGCGACGGTGCCTCCTTCTTCCGGGCGTTAATCATGTACAGTACCCGCTTCGGCCCATCGTCAGCCGAGGTGAAGCGCTCGTCCTTCATCTCCGCAAATCGGTGGGTCACGGGAAACCCGAAGATGCGTATCTTCTCCTTCGGTGTTCCGGCAGCTCGCAGCACTGCCGCGGTGTCTTCGTTTGCCACAATGAAATAGTCGCTCGAGCAGCGATACCAGACCGAATTCACCGTTATCGAATCCGTCACAACCGTGACTTGCGAGAACGGCTTGGTGCTGTCCTCCGTAAAGATTTCGTCGATAACATAATTGTAAATTGGGTAAGTCGACACGACCGCGTCGGGCTCAAGTTGATGCAGCAGATCCCCCAGCGCCCGTTTCATCTTTGACAAAACGGTCATATTGGACTCGATAAATTGAGTGCCATCGATTACGTCATAAAATTTTCCCCAGATTCGCGGGGTCTTGTTGATTGCGGTGATGTACGCCCTTCGAAAAAAAGCGTTCAGCTTGCCATAGCACGCATCGAAAAGATCCAGCACCTCGACATTCGCCTCGTCCGGAGCAATGAGCTCGAGCGCGTCTCGAATATTGCGCGCCGCCGTATTATGGCCTTCACCGAACCCCGCCGTGAATATCAGAATTTTTTTCATCGCCGCCGGGAAAAAATTTACCGAGCCATTTGCACTCTGCCTACAGATTTTGCTTAGATAGCCATCGAGCCGGAGAGGCTAGCCTATGGATCGGAGAGCTTCCAGCGAATTTGGAGGCGTGAGCGTCATGAAAGGTTTAGCGCACAACGCCAGGAATGCTACTTCTTTCGGGGGCCTCAATGATCGAAGGAGCAGCGCTTGCAAATATTAAAGCCTCGGAGACGCAGATCTGGAGTCCGCGGTCTACTCGTTCCGATGCTATCCCTCCTGATTCTCTCCGGCTTCGATCTTTCCCCCAGCTCCGGTCAATCCTCCGATGAAGAGAAGCGGCTTCGGGAGCTCTTCCTGAAAAGTCGCCAGGAGATGGAGATCGTGCCAAGTCCGACCCCTACTCCCAAACCGACTCCAGCTCCCGCGCCTTCCCCGACCCACAAACCATCATCAACTCCGACACCTGAATCGACGACACGCAAGGCTGCAACACCCGAAGCGACTCCGGTTCCGCGTTCGACTGCAAAGGAGCTGACAACGCCCGAAGCAACCCCCTCAGCAACACCATCGCCAAAACCGAGTGAATCCGTGACGTTGCCGACTCCGCAACCGAAAGAAGAAAAGACCGTAGCACCAACCCCGACTCCTCCGCCGAAGAAGAAACATGGTTGGTGGATTTTCGGTCGACGCGAGGAAGAGAACAGCGGCCAGATCGTAGTTCAAAAATCTGGTGCCCAGGAAGAAGCCGAACAGGTACCAGCCCCCCAGGGGAGCGGCCGATGGAGTTATCTTACACCGGCTGTGCGCCGGGCGATCGACGAGGCTCGAGTAGCCCGTAATCGCTGGAAATATATTATCGTCCACAACAGCGGGACACGACAGGGAAATGCCCGAATTTTCGACTACTACCATCGGCGCGTGCGCAAGATGCCGAACGGCCTCGCCTACCATTTCGTAATCGGCAACGGTACCTCCTCCGGCAATGGACAGATCGAAATCGGCAACCGTTGGGTACGGCAGCTCGCCGGTGGCCATGTCCACAGCGATTACCTGAACTATATATCGATCGGGATCTGTCTGGTCGGCGATTTCAATCGGGATCTGCCCACCCAGGCTCAATATCAGGCTCTGGACGAGTTGCTTCGCTACCTTCGCCAAAGGGTCGGCAAAATCGATGGCCGCTACTCCATCGTCCGCGGGCACAAAGAGATCAACCCCCGCCCCACCGATTGCCCCGGGAATCGATTCCCCCTGAATTGGCTGCATCACACGTTCCCGGATTAGCTTGAGACGTCGCGCTAAGCCAGCGTCCTCCCGCTCAGATCGATTCTCGTGTCTCGTCTCTCGTTTCTCGTGTCTGGTTTTTCGG